>CAYUMZ010000133.1:0-5765 GCA_964446105.1 uncultured Gammaproteobacteria bacterium
ATATGAGCGAGTAAAACAATGAGTGCGGTTTGCCGCATGTAAGTGGATTTACCACCCATATTCGGACCGGTGATAATTAATAAACTTGTTTTGGGATCTAAATGCAGATCGTTCGGAACAAACGGTGATGAGGCAGTAGTTTCAACAACAGGATGTCGTGCTTCACGTAATGTAATGCCGGGTTCGTCGGATAATACGGGCGCAACATAATTGAGCGTATCAGCGCGTTCAGCAAGATTTATTAATACATCGAGTTCAGCGAGCGCGTGAGCGGTGATTTGTAATTCCGGTAAATGAGATAATAATGTTTCAAGTAGTGCGTCGTATAATAATTTTTCACGCGCCAGTGCTTTTGATTTTGCACCCAACACTTTTTCTTCGTATTCTTTTAATTCAGGCGTAATATAACGTTCGGCATTTTTTAGCGTTTGACGTCGAATATAATCCGTCGGAGCTTGAGCACTTTGTGCACGAGTCAATTCAATAAAATACCCATGAATGCGATTGTAGCCAACTTTTAATGTATTAATTCCGGTTCGTTGTCGTTCTCGAATTTCCAGTTGAACGAGAAAATCGTTGCTTTCTTCACTGAGTGATCGCAATTCATCGAGTTCAGCATCATAACCGGTTGCAATAACGCCACCATCGCGAATCACAACAGGTGGATTTTCAACAATGGCGAGCGATAATTGATGATGCAGTGCAGAGTACTCACCCAATTGATTACGCAATGATTGAATTTTTCGATCTTCAAAATGATTAATTGCATTTTTTAATGCGGGAAGTGCGCCCAGCGTACTTCGTAATGTGACTAGATCGCGAGGACGTGCAGAGCGCAACGCAATGCGTGCACCAATTCTTTCAATATCACCAATGGTATTAAAATGGGATTGCAAATTAGAATACTGTTGAGCCTCTTTAAATGTTGCAATTGCACATTGACGCTCACGCAAAATAACGCGATCTCGAATAGGTCGCAGCAGCCATCGCCTCAGCAAACGAGAGCCCATGGGTGTTGCGGTTTTATCAATCACAGAGGCTAAAGTAAATTCTTTTCCACCGGCTAAATTCTGAACAATCTCTAAATTACGTTGAGTCGCAGCATCTAATAATACACATTGATCACGACGTTCAACTTTAAGTGATCGAATATGAGGCAGTGCACCCCGCTGAGTATATTTGACGTATTGCAACAATGCGCCAGCAGCATTGATTCCGAGGGGATATTCTGCGCATTCAAAACTGGATAAATCTTGAGTTCCAAATTGATCACACAATTGACGTTTTGCAGAGGTTAAATCAAATTCCCACACAGGTCGTCGACGTAATCCTTTAAAATGTGAAACAAGGGATTCAAACGTATTATCTTCACTGATTAGAATTTCTGCAGGTTGTAAACGTTCTAATTCCGCTAATAAATTTTCTGGAGAGGAGAGTTGTAATAACGAAAAGGACCCTGATGTCACATCGAGAAAACTCAGTCCAAATCGATCGTTGTGATTAAAAATAGCCACTAATAAATTATCACGACGTTCTTCAAGAAGGGCTTCCTCAGAAACCGTACCGGGCGTTACGATACGAGTCACTTGGCGCTCAACGGGGCCTTTACTGGTCGCCACATCGCCCACTTGTTCGCAAATAGCGACCGATTCGCCTTGTTTGATGAGTTTTGCCAAATAACCATCGACCGCATGATACGGAACACCCGCCATCGGTATAGGTGTTCCCCCTGAATTTCCACGGGAAGTGAGGGTAATATCTAATAATTGATGGGCGCGAAGGGCATCTTCCATAAAAAGTTCATAAAAATCACCCATTCGGTAAAATAATAAGACATCAGGATATTGGGCTTTGATGCGGAAATATTGTTGCATCATGGGGGTATGTTGACTATTCGTAATATCGTTGGCTGTCATAACATTTCCTTGTCCAGGTAAAACGAGTAGGAATCTTCTAAATATCGTGGAATAATAGGATCGGATCTTATTCTTATATAGACTAATTCACAATAGGGGGATGAAACGATGACGGTGGATGACAACAAAAAGAAAGCGCTTTCTGCTGCGCTGGGCCAGATTGAGCGTCAGTTTGGCAAAGGTTCAATCATGTTGATGGGTGATGCGAATGTTGCTCAAGGGATTGATGTTATTTCTACAGGTTCTTTAGGGTTGGATATTGCCCTGGGGATAGGCGGCTTACCGAAAGGACGTATTGTAGAAATTTATGGTCCGGAGTCTTCAGGTAAAACAACATTAACCTTGCAGGTTATCGCTCAATGTCAAAAAAATGGCGGAACTGCGGCATTTATAGATGCTGAACATGCATTGGATCCAGGCTACGCTGAAAAATTAGGCGTAAATGTGGATGAATTGCTGGTTTCTCAACCGGATACTGGTGAACAGGCATTAGAAATTGCCGATATGTTGGTGCGTTCTAGCGCTGTAGATATGATCGTCATTGACTCAGTAGCTGCTTTAACACCTAAAGCGGAAATTGAGGGCGAGATGGGTGATCAACACATGGGCTTACAAGCGCGATTAATGTCTCAAGCCTTGCGGAAACTCACTGCGAATATTAAACGAACCAATACATTAGTGATTTTCATTAACCAAATTCGTATGAAGATTGGTGTTATGTTTGGTAGCCCAGAAACGACAACGGGTGGTAATGCGCTTAAGTTCTATGCCTCTGTGCGTTTAGATATTCGTCGTACCGGTTCAATTAAAAAAGGCGATGAAGTATTGGGTAGCGAGACACGTGTTAAAGTTGTTAAAAACAAATGTGCGCCTCCGTTTAAAACCGCTGAATTTGAAATTCTCTATGGCGAAGGCATTTCTTGGGAAGGTGAACTCATCGATAAGGGTGTTGAGCAAGGCCTCGTTGAAAAATCAGGTGCATGGTACAGCTATAAAGGTGAGCGAATTGGTCAAGGTAAAGACAATGCACGCACATTTTTAAGAGAAAATCACGGCAGTGCATTGGAAATCGATGCTGCACTTCGTGCAAAATTGCTAGTGCCTGTGAAGGGTGGGGTTGATGCTGACGTGGTGGAAGAACCCGAAGAAGCGTAAACTGAAGGATTATGTTGAGTGACGAAATCGTCTTCGACCATTATGATGCGTGCAATGGATTTATTAGCACGGCGTGAACATTCGCAATTTGAATTGGCTCGCAAATTGCGAATGAAAGGTTTTGTCGAAGACGATATTCCCAGCACCCTTCAGACTTTGATAAAAAAAGGACTGCTTTCTGATCAACGATTTGCAGAGCAATATTGTCGAGCAAGAACGCAGCGTGGTTTTGGTCCACGAAGAATAGAACAAGAATTGCAAGAGCGTGGTGTGTCTGAAGAATTAATTGCTTTAACTTTAGATGAAATATCCGAGAAAGAGTGGAAAGAATTTGCGCAGATGGCTTGGAAAAAAAAGTTTTCTGGCAAGAAACCGCCCGATTATCCAACATGGGCAAAACAGAAGCGTTTTTTGCAATATCGAGGATTTGCAGATAATCACAGTGAGTGGTTGTCTTATGAAAATTAACTTGTCGTAATGTTTCAACGAATGATGTGAGTTTAATTATGAAAACCAGTGAGATTCGATCAAAATTTTTGACGTATTTTAAAGAACACGGCCATACTGTCGTGACCAGTAGCTCATTAATTCCTGGAAATGATCCAACGTTGTTATTTACGAATGCAGGCATGGTGCAATTTAAAGATGTATTTTTAGGGATCGAACAAAAGCCTTATACTCGAGCAGCGAGCAGCCAATGTTGTGTACGAGCGGGTGGTAAACACAATGATCTTGATAACGTAGGCTATACTGCACGCCATCATACTTTTTTTGAAATGTTGGGGAATTTTAGTTTCGGTGATTATTTCAAAAAAGAAGCCATAAAATTAGCATGGAATTTTTTGACAGAAGAATTAGGCATTCCAAAAGGAAAATTGTGGATTACCGTTTTTAAAGACGATAAAGAAGCCGAAGATATTTGGTTAAATGAAATTAAAATAGATCCAAAACGATTTTCTCGATGCGGTGAAAAAGATAATTTTTGGTCTATGGGCGATACCGGGCCCTGCGGTCCGTGCACTGAAATTTTTTATGATCATGGTGACAGCATTCCGGGTGGGCCTCCGGGAACGCCTGAAGAAGATGGCGATCGTTATGTCGAAATTTGGAATCTTGTGTTTATGCAATTTAATCGACATCCCGATGGATCCATGACACCGTTGCCAAAACCTTCAGTCGATACGGGTATGGGTTTGGAGCGAATTGCCGCTGTGATGCAAAAAGTACACAGTAATTATGATATTGATTTATTTCAGCATTTGATCCACTCAGTGCAAACTTTGCTGACGCGCACTAAGCTTTTGCTTGATAACGAAAATATTACTTCAGTGCGTGTTATCGCCGATCATATTCGTTCAGTCACTTTTTTAATTGCGGATGGCGTAATTCCTTCAAATGAAGGAAGAGGCTATGTTTTAAGACGTATTTTGCGTCGTGCAATTCGACATGGAAAAAAATTAGGCCTTACACCCTCATTTTTTCATGAGATGGTTCAGCCACTGATTGACGTCATGGGTGATGCGTATCCTCGATTAAAAGAAGAAAAAGACCGAATTATATCTGTATTAATTCGCGAAGAAGATCAATTTGCAAAAACGCTGGATCAAGGTATGCATTTATTAGAAGAAGCCTTTGGAAGATTATCTACTCAAGAAATCCCTGGTGAAGTCGTTTTCAAATTGTACGATACCTATGGATTTCCGACTGACCTAACAGCAGATATTGCCCGTGAACGCGGATTTACAGTGGATTATGAGGGTTTTGATTCCGCAATGGCTGCTCAACGAAAACAATCGCAATCGGCAAGTCAATTTGCAGTTGATTATACTGGCCAGCTTCAAGTTCAAGGCGAAACTGATTTTACTGGCTATGATAAAACTACCGACGAAGCGACTGTAAAAGAATTATTTAATAAAGAGGGTAAAATTGTAGACCAATTACAAGAAGAGGAAGAGGGGATTGTTGTGCTGGATCGCACACCGTTTTATGCAGAAGCGGGTGGGCAAATCGGAGATAAAGGTCGAATTGTTTTTAAAGATGGCTCATTTGTCGTTTCCGACACAAAAAAACAGGGGATGGTTTATCTTCATTACGGAAAAATTCGTCGAGGGACTTTGCGTAAAAATATCACTGTCGATGCCGAAGTGGATTCTGCACGTCAAGCGATTATGTTAAATCATACCGCTACGCATTTATTGCATGCCGCATTACGAAGAATGGTAGGCACGCATGTGATACAAAAAGGTTCATTGGTCGCTGCTGACCGATTACGATTTGATTTTACCAATCATGAGCCCATGACTGCGCAACAAATTGCCGATGTCGAAAGATTAGTGAATCAGCAAATTCGTGCTAATTTAACGGGTCATGTCGATGTTATGTCACCTGAGGAAGCGACTAAAAAAGGAGCGATGGCTTTATTTGGTGAAAAATACGGTGATGAAGTACGAGTACTCAGTATCGGTGAATTCTCCATGGAATTATGTGGTGGAACTCATGTCAAACATACCGGTGAAATAGGATTATTTAAAATTATTTCCGAAGCAGGTATTGCGGCGGGAATACGTCGTATTGAAGCATTAACAGGCGATGCTGCACTGACTTGGCTAGAGGAAACCGAAGCACATCTTGCAGAGGCTGCTCAACTCTTTAAAACAAACCGACAAAATTTAATCTCAAAATTAGAGCAATCCA
>CAYUMZ010000134.1:0-2800 GCA_964446105.1 uncultured Gammaproteobacteria bacterium
ATATTATTCTACTGTGCTTTAAAGTTGATGGTTTATGTAATATCCACGACCCTCTGTACACCTATCATCCACCCTCACGGATACAGCATATATTTTCATAAACAAAATACCGTTGTTAAACATACGGTTACAAATTGTATCTGAATTTTTAAATTAACTGTATATTGATTGGATTTCTATTGCGTTTTTTTTAAAACTCATTTATCCTATTCGTCGCTACTTTAATATCATTAACTTTTTAAGGAGAATATAACGATGAAAAGACATGGACAACCCGTAAGAACTGTAGAAGAACAGGCTGAAATTGATAAAACATTAGCGAAATTCTCAAAAACATCTTTCGGTAAGGATCGTAAATCATTAATCACTGCCCTCTCAAGTCTATCAAATGAACCTACAGACTTAACGAACGCAATCACAGTCTGTCGATCAATTAATCAATTCTTAGAGAATGATCCTGCTGCATCCCCTACCGAAATCATTAGAAAACTTCAAGAGTGGATCAATACAGCTAAGTTGGATGAAGGATCTTTTGCATCTTCAAGAGTTTTCTCTAGAAAATTAATGGATATCTTCCACACTTATGTAGGTGACATGGCAAAAACCATGGCCAATGAAGAAATAAAAGCTTTAGACAAACCACTGCCAGGTACACAAGAAAATCTGGCATCTGTACAGGGGAACATATCGGAGCTTCAAGAAAAAATAAGAACCTTAGACTCTACGATATCCACTTTACGTCTGGAGAAAGAGGCTCTGATCAGTACCCATCAGTCTGAAGTTTCGCGTATTAACTCTGAGCATAAACTAGCTTCCGACAGACTTAATGATCAAGTCAAGGTTCTGACTACTAAAGTTGATAGCTTAGAACCTCAATTACAATCAAAAACAAAAGAGCTGGCTGAACAGTCATCAACGATCAATGATCAACTTCGAACAATTGATAGATTAAACCATACGCTATCAACCCTAGATCTGGCACGTGATACACTTAAAGAAGAAGTCCGAAAACAGCAAGAAAAAATTGAGTTGCTCAATGGCGAAAATAAAAAATTAACCGCAGAATCTGCTTCACTGAAAGCTGGCAGTGAAGCTACAGCGAGTCTACTTAAGAAGTTGCAAGAAGAAAACGCTGCTCTCACTTCTCGTATACATGCTATAGAAAGTCAGTATAAAGAAAGTCAAAGCGCTACCACAGGCCTAACATTGGAAGTTGAGCGATTAAAAGGTCAAATAGCGTCTTCTAATGAACGATCTAAAATAATTGAAGCTGACTTAGCACAAGCCAGGTTAGAAGCTTCAAACTTTGCCCAACGAGTTTCTGAGTTTTCTGTCATCAATAGTAGGCTTACTGCAGAAAATGAATCTAGACAAACAAATCTGGAGGAAACAGCTAAACGCGAAGCTGCTCTCGCAACTAAATTAGAGCAAGTTCAACGGGAGTTGGATGAGCTTCGTAAAACAGAAAAAAACCTTGCAGTGCAAAAAGGACATGTGGATGGCAAACTAGAAGCAACCGAAAAAGCAAAAGAAGAATCTCTTGCTCGAGAAGGCAGACTTACACACGCACTTGCTGTACAAACAGATAAGCTTGAGAAAGCCAATAGTACTGTTAATCAAGCCCGTTTGCTGGTTGGAAATTTAGTAGCAAGATCGGCAGAGACTGAAGATAAACGTGTTGAACTATTAAATGAATCTGTAACTGAGATTGATATGTCGACAGACAGTATCAAAGACCTCGGTCTTGAACGTGCATTAGTGCCTCGTGATCCATCTAAACAAACAAAAAGAGGTCAAGGTCAGGGAACCTTCTTCACAACTCAACCCCCTGCTCCTACTGCTAATAAAACCAAACCTCCAGCTGGAAATGGTGCGACCAATCTACCTAAACTTAGTGAAGTTCCTCGTGATGCTGCCTTACCCGTAACTAAAGCATGGTGTCTTAAAAATAATGCCATGTCAGCTACTCGTTTTGATGCATTGGTAGCAATCGCACAATTTACAACCAAACATCTAACTGCAGAGAAAGGTGGTGTTATTAAAGCGAATGCCACTCAATTAGAAAAAACTCTTTTTGCAGCCTTAGTCAAGGCTAGTAAAGCACTGGTCAATAATCATGATGCATGTCCCATCGAGCCTGTTTATCAAAAGCTTTTAGAATTAAAACCTGCTGATGGCCCACTTGCAAATGATTTTAGCGAAATGTTAACAAAACTGGCGGTTGCTGAACCAAACAAAGAAAATTTAGCCCAACCAAACATCTACTATGGTCTTGGATTTCTCTACTCTAATTTAAATTACATTCAAGAGTTATCGACTCATTTCCAAGGTATTAGTCTAGCTCTCAAAGAGTCTAAAGCAGCAAATGCGTCTACTGCAAATGCCTCTACTCTTCAGAGTACAACTTTTAACATGTAATGGTGATCCGTTAATTACTAAAGGAAACTTGCTATGAAGAAAGCTCCAAAGGACGGTGAATTTGAAGTTACTCGCGATAGCTGGCTCAAAAAGGGACAGCTCAGCGGTACTAAACTTTCCAAAGAAATGCGGATTGGTGAGAATTCATCCAAAATCTGGAGCTCTTTTCGGAATGATCTTTCACAGGTTGATCGAGAAAGTCTTCTTAACGAGAATAGCACTCTCCGTTTGTATCAAGATCTTATCAACACGCTAAATTCTCCTGTATCGAATGATCAGCAAGATAACTTAGCCGATCTTGTCAAGAAACAATCAAAATTCATAGCGAATCAGCTACAGTATGATCTTGCACTTCGCCAGAAGTTTATATTATCGCTTCGAA
>CAYUMZ010000134.1:2810-5628 GCA_964446105.1 uncultured Gammaproteobacteria bacterium
ATCACAGCGACGTATAAAATTCTATTAGCGCAAATTGCCAAAACTCCCGTTTTGGCGAAGGATTTTGAGACTTTGTTACTCGCGCTCATGAATAACCAAACTTGTGCTCCCCCTTTTGATAAACCAGAACTACGCGGATTTTTAAAACATAGTATCGAATTCTACCCTGCTGTAGCGGATACTATGCTCAAATACCCAACTAACTTCAGTGTAGACCTTATTGCCCTCACAGTATTGTCGAGTAAGACATTGCCTTTAGATTTTAAAGATAATTTAAAATCGACCTTATGGAATGTTGTAAACACTTTGAAGATATTGGTGAGCACCTATGTCTCCTCTGCTCTGGTTGATTTCTTCGCTTCAGAGCCTCCTATTTCATCTAATTTAATCGAAACACTATTGACAACCGATCTAGAGAAGTTATCACCTGTCAAAACTCCTGTAAAATTTAATGAGCTACGAACAATATCGGCTAGCGAAATTAAACAACAAGAAGGCGTTTTTACTAAGGGCCAAGGTGTTTATCTCAATGAATTTCATCCTGAATATGGATGCCCTAGCCCAGGAACGCCCATTATTAATGGGAAAGTAACACATCATCATACTCTAGACGACACTCTGCTACCTTTAGTTGATGGCGATTATCAAGACACGGCTTTAAACGGTGAGCCATACGTACCTACGTATTTCACTCTAGCTCGTTAGATTCAAGATGCTGCCTTTATTTCTTTCATGTGCTGTTGTTTCAATTGCACTTTTACTTGTTGTTCCGTTCAATTTTAAACTGCAAAAACACATAAGCATCATTCTTGATAAGCTCAACACCAAAGAAGAGCAACTCACCGAATTACGAGAGCTCTTTCAAAACCTCATTAAACAACACGATAAAGACAGTCACGAACATCGCGAGCGATTTGATAAGCATCAAGTCGAAAGTTTAAAAACACTGCATGAAACAATCTCTAAAAGTGTACTCTCGATTCAGCAACACATTACGCTGACACTTAACCAAAATAGTGAGCAATTAACACAGCAGGTTCGATATTTAACTCAAAATACAGATCAACATTTGAAAGAGATCAGTGGTCAAGTTGAAAAACGATTAACTGAAGGTTTTGATAAAACAACAGCGATTTTTAGTGATGTGATTAAGCGTCTCGCATTAATTGATCAAGCTCAGGCTAAATTAACAGAATTATCAAGCAGTATGGTAAGTTTGCAAGAAGTTTTATCCGATAAACGCTCACGAGGTGCCTTTGGTGAGGTTCAATTGTCGCATTTAATTCATAATATGTTACCTGAACAGAGCTTTGCTCTACAGCATACTCTTTCCAATGGCTGTCGAGTGGACGCCATGCTCTTTTTGCCTAATCCCAGCGGAAATATAGGAATAGACTCTAAATTCCCACTCGAACGGTATCGAGAGTTACAAAATGCTGAGCTTTCAACAAATGATCGAAAACTTGTTGAACAACAATTCCGTATCGATATTCGACGTCATATCGATAATATCGCGGAGAAATATATTCTTCCTGGAGAGACCGCTGACGGGGCGGTTATGTTTATTCCTGCAGAAGCCGTATTTGCTGAGATTCATGCTCACTATGCAGAGTTAATTGAGTATGCTTATCAACGACGCATTTGGGTGGTCTCCCCTACTACGTTAATGGCCATTTTAACGACCGCTAGCGCGGTTTTAAAAGACGATGCAACTCGTCAGCAGGTGCACATCATCCAAGAGCATTTAGCGAAATTGGGCATTGATTTTGCGCGTTTTCAAAAACGCATGGATAATTTGTCTCGACATATTACTCAGGCTCATCAAGACGTTGAAGATATCCATAAATCATCACGTAAAATCACTCAACGCTTCGCCAAGATTGAAAATGTTGAACTCGAGCTCTCTCTCGATCCCCTCGCCGACCCTCCAGCTCTTATCGAAGAAGAATCCACAGATTCCGATTAAACTAATGGGCAAAACAACGTTTTCAAAAACACATTAGCTTCGTATGAATTTTTTTCGTTCCCGAAGTCGGCGTGAGAATCCGACTAGGGGAACGGTAAAAATAAAATCGAAATGAACGTTTTAGTAAGTAAAACGAGAGATAAGGCCCGAGTTGATCCAATCGCGAAGAGATCCACCAGCAAATTGAGCGACCTGTTCAACTTCCATGTGGTCACATAAAGCTTCACAGATATCCGAAAACGTTTTGTTGGATTGAATCGCTTCGACCATTATTTTATGATGTAAATTAATGGCAAGATAATGTGAGCGTTGATTAAATCGCCAGACTAAGCAATCTTGAGGCTCTTCTGAATACACTCTTTCGGGCACAGGAAATTCTTCAGGATTATTATTGAACAACGCTTGCCAAATTTCAGGCGTATTATAATGCAACGAAACTATTTGCAATGAGGGATGAAATTCAAGTCGCAATGTTCCCCACGCCTCTGCGGGTAATGCGGCCATGTCATCGACAGTCAGCTGAGGAGCATCTGGCGCATCAATCACCTTACCGAAAGGCCACTCAAATCTTGCCAATTCAACATGCAATAGATCTGTGTTCGGTCGATTCGATAAAAACTCTATCATGTTCTTGCCGTACGCTCTCACTGAAAAATACGTTGAAGGATAAGCGTCAATATACTCATGACACAAAGCATCAAATTGCTCTTTTCCTACTAAATTTCTCAGTGCAGAAAACTCGCGTTCTAAAATATCTATTAAACGCAAATAATAACCTTCCCGATAAATTTCGACGCGATCTTTAATAGAAATCTGGGGTGCATCAACAATTTTATTTTCTATGCCGTTTTT
>CAYUMZ010000135.1:0-5617 GCA_964446105.1 uncultured Gammaproteobacteria bacterium
TGAAGTCGAATTAACCAATGGCATTGTTGGTCGTGCGAGTGTACCTTCAGGTGCTTCTACAGGCTCGCGCGAAGCGCTGGAGCTTCGTGATGGCGATCCAAAACGCTATGCTGGAAAAGGAGTCACAACTGCTGTAAACAATATTAATTTAGAGATTCAAGAGGCCTTATTAGGCGCTGATGTCATCGATCAAGAAGGTATTGATCAAACGTTGATCAAACTCGATGGTACTGAAAATAAAGAGCGACTGGGTGCTAATGCGATGTTGGCCGTCTCGCTCGCTGTTGCTCATACAGCCGCTGCGGCAGAAGAATTGCCTTTGTATGCATACTTGGGCGGTAATGCTCCAATGAGATTACCTATCCCCTTGATGAATGTCATCAACGGTGGGGCCCATGCCGATAATAATGTTGATTTTCAAGAGTTTATGATTGTTCCTCATGGAGCGCCTAGTTTTAAAGAAGCCCTACGGTGGGGCACAGAAGTATTTCATGGTTTAAAATCAGAACTGAAACAACGAGGTTTAGCGACTTCAGTAGGTGATGAAGGTGGTTTTGCTCCCCATTTGCCATCGAATGTTGCGGCCATTGAATTTATTTTGACTGCCATAGAACGCGCTGGATTTAATACGGGTACTGATATCTCATTAGCATTAGATGTCGCCAGTTCAGAGTTTTATAGAGAAGGGCATTATCGATTACAATCGGAACAATTATCACTCACTTCAGAGCAATTCGTCGATTATTTGAACAATTGGGTTCGTCAGTATCCAATTATTAGCATTGAAGATGGAATGGCTGAAAACGATTGGACTGGGTGGGAGTTACTTACCGAACGTTTAGGTGATCAAATTCAATTGGTCGGCGATGATATTTTCGTGACTAATTCCAAAATTTTACAACAAGGCATTGATCGATCCGTTGCCAATGCCATTTTGATAAAGCTAAATCAAATAGGAACTTTAACAGAAACTCTGCGAACAGTGATGATTGCAAAAAATAATAATTATCAAACCATTATATCGCATCGTTCAGGTGAAACAGAAGATGTGACGATTGCTGATTTGGCTGTTGCAACCAATGCAGGACAGATCAAAACAGGCTCACTTTGTCGTACCGATCGCATTGCAAAATACAATCAATTGTTAAGAATCGAAGAAGCTTTACAAGATTCTGCTGAGTATGCTGGAAAATCTGAATTTTTTAAACGTTCAATCAGCTCTGTGTAGTTTACTGCGCCAATACACTTTTTCTCATTATTCAGTGTTAATTTGGATAAGCCTTACGATATATACGATTTTTGTTGACGCGAATTTATTTTGGATTCATAATTATCATCCTTTGAAAATTAACAGGGATTGTTAAGTGCTGAATTCGACTTCCAAAGCGCTATCTGTCGCACTTTTTGTGCTACTCGTCAGCATGCAATATCAATTATGGTTAGGCCCGAGCGGATTGTGCCAACTATTTGAAATTAAAAGTCAAATTGCCTCTGCGGATGACCAGAATGCCAGCCTTGCAAAACGCAATGCGGTTTTGGCTGCTGAAGTTGATGATTTACGAGAAGGTGGAGAAGCGATCGAAGAACAAGCTCGCACCGTTTTAGGTATGGTTAAAGAAGACGAAGTGTTTTATCAAGTAATTGACTAAATGATTAGGGGTCAGATCTTTGCTTGGCTCATTTGTTTAATTTCTATCCATCATCCGATTGAGGATTGATAGAAATTAAACAAATGAGCCAAGCAAAGATCTGCCCCCCTTAGGTTGCTAACGATGTTTAAGAGCAGACAAAAATACTTTTGCATAATTGCTGCTGCAGGTGTTGGTCAACGTATGGGCAGCAACCTACCAAAACAATATTCAACCATTGCCGGTCGAACTCTACTAGAATGGGCCATCGATCCTTTTTTAAACTCACCTAAAATTGAGCGTATCATAGTCGCGCTATCAAAAGACGATTGCTGGTTTGCACAGTTAGCCATTTCAAAAAATCCTAAAATTACAACGGCAGTTGGCGGAGCAATTCGTTATCAATCTGTGTTATCAGCGTTACACTCATTATCAAATACAGCAAGCAATGATGATTGGGTAATTGTTCATGATGCTGCACGTCCCAATTTCAAATTGGAAGATTTAAATAAATTAATAAATACTGTTGGCGATCATCCTGTCGGTGGAATTTTAGGAACCCCCCTTTCTGATAGTTTAAAAAAAGTGAATTTCGAAAATAGTATTGAAAGTAATATTCCACGAGAGGGATTGTGGAGAGCTTGGGCACCTCAAATTTTCCGATATGGTCTATTAGTCTCTAGTCATGAGAAATGTTTAAATGATAATTATTCAGTCACCGATGAATCGTCTGCAATACATTATCTAGGATACCAATCACTCATGGTATCGGGGCGTAGCGATAATTTTAAAGTGACAACTCCCGAAGATTTTGAAATGATGAGTAAATTATTAACATCTCCTACAATTAGCGAGGACATCTTATGATGCGAATTGGAATTGGATATGATATCCATCGTTTAATTGAAGCACGAGCATTAATATTAGGTGGAGTAGAAATACCCAATGATCGTGGATTGCTTGGACATTCAGATGCCGATGTTGTTCTTCATGCCATCGGCGATGCTATTTTAGGCGCACTCGCATTGGGTGATTTAGGGTCTTATTTTCCTGATACAGATGATCGTTTTAAAGGCGTATCCAGTCTAGAATTATTAAAATCGATCGTTGAATTAATGACTGAAAAACACTTTGCCATTGGAAATATTGATGTCACTTTAATTGCTCAAAAACCAAAATTATCATCTTATCGCGAAAAAATGCGAACGAATATTGCTACTGTTTTAAATACGAATATTGAAAATGTCAGTATAAAATTTACAACACATGATGGCCTTGGAGAATTAGGGCGAACAGAAGCTATGGCAGCTCATGCTGTTGTGCTTATTCAACAATAAATTACAGGAAGGGAACAGGACCTGATCCCTTCCGCTCCAATCTAAAACCCAAATTGATCAAGATCATTTGCAAGTTGGTCTGCCGAGTCTTCTGTAGCTATTGGATCAGCTTTAGGGTTTTGAAAATCACCTATGTCTTCTTCGGCCGATTGGCTTATTCGTCGATTATCAACTGAGGGTCTTAAGTGTTTTCTGTTTCCTCGAGGAGAAGTTTCAATTTGCTTGCCTACACGATCCGTATCATCTCGTTCAGCAGCGAGTTTGGTTAGTTTTTTCCTAATTTCGTCAGGATCTACCTCATTAGTAGGGTCAGATTCTCGGATTCCCGAGGTGGATAAATCACTGTCGATGGCGACAGCAGTGGGAACGAGAGTTGAGCCTCGACGAGAACGCGGTGGAGAAACTCTACCGAGTAATCGGCTTAAACTTGAGCTTAAAGCCGAAGTTTGGCCTACCGTGGGATCACCCGTTGAAAATTCACTCGCGCCTTGTTGAGTTTCTTTAGAATTTTCGGCTAGCGCGGGTGGTTGAGCACGTGATCCCCGTCTAGAACCAGCGTTGGATTTAGGTAAACCTAAAAATCCTTTTCTTGGTGAGGTGGAAAGACCTTCATCAGCAGGAGCCTCTATTGACGGCGGCTGCTCAGCTTTAGAAAATAATGAACTTCCAAATAATGAACCTCTGCGTGAGCCTCGAGGTGAAGTTTCTCCCCTAATACTTCCTACGAGGGTTTTTTTACCAGCCTCATTTAAGGAGTCTTTTTCTTTTGTTTTTGATTCATGCATTTTGCTGAGAATGTTTTGTAATCTAAGAAATAGATTCTCGAATTTTCCCACATTAGGTTCGTTATATTGAGCTTCTCTAAAATTTTGTGTTAGTAACTTTTTATGCTGTCGAAATTCACCGACTATAGTATAGCTTGCTAAATTGGAGTATTCATCGATCAATCTTTCTATTTCATCATAAAGTTTAAAAGCATTTATTTCTATTAATAACACTTTTTTTCTTCTAAGTTTGAGATCTTTATCTTCATTTTGATTTGACTCAATAGAGATAAGTTTCTTATTAATATCCTCTTTACTTGAAACATCGGAGATGTTATTGAGCCCGGCGTTAATTTTAAGATTTACCTGATAGGTTTCAACATCGCACTTAAGACTCACTAAACTTCGTAGTGCTTGTTCGTTGAAACCTGAATTACGATAATTTGCTTTTAAATAATTGAATCTATCCTCTAGCTCTTCTTTTTGTGGATCACGCTTTATTTCATTAAGCTCCTCATATAAAATAGTTTCGACAATCTTTAAATCAACTTGAGGATGATTGATTTCTGTTGAAAATTTCTCAAAATACAATTTTTCGAGAACTAAACGAGCTTTTAAGATACTGATTAATTCTTTGTTCCCTTCATCGTTTTTGTCCTCGAGTAAATATATTATTTGAAGATAATCTTTTTTATGTAATTGAGGCGCTAATTCTCGATTTCTTTCAATCAACTCTTTTGATTTTTGTATTGCTTTCATTATTCCTGACAGCAAAACAGCCCCTTGAATTCGTTTGCTCGTTGCTGTACAAAAACTCGGACCTCTTTTTTGTTGCATATCATCATGTTCACGTTTTATATTTTCGACGATTTCAGTGGCACTGAGACTGGTAAAGACTCTTCCCCAGTTGTGGAATAATCGAAATGCTAAAGCAAGGCCACCTGAACGATCCATACCATCTGTGCAATGTATTATCAGTGGCCTAGGTCTGACTTGGTCTCCCATTGACATTTCATAAATCTTAACAAGTGTTTCAATATCTTTTGAATCGATCTGAGCGTTCTCAAACGCTTTCATATTAATATGAAAAATTTCTATATTAGCAGGAACTTTATTTCTTTCTGCAATTTGATTGGTTGTGTACTGGTGCACATTATTTTTTCTTTTACACCCAGTAATAAAACCGCGACAATCATAGGGTTCACAATTAACATCTCTATCTTCTTCTTGTTCCCCTAGTACTATTACTACTGGAAGTTGATTTTCAGCTAAATCTCTGGCGTATTCGAAACACGCCCTCATGTAGTCTAAGCCGCCCAATTCCAGCAAGTTGCTTGCTCTATTTAAAGCTCTGCTCTTAAGTGTAGCGAGATTAGTATCGCCACGTGGCGACTGATGATCAGCATTTCTCTTCTCAAAGAGTCGTGTAGGACTCATCATGACAAACAATAAATCTCCAAAATTGGAGAACCCGGCTATAAGATCTTTTACGGCGTAAACGAAAGTACCTAAGAGAAATAAATCGGTGAATTCTGTATCCCAGATTCTGAGAGTCGCCGGTTTCGCTTCATGATTGCTAAAATCAGTTTTTTTTGTTTTCTTCTCTCTGAAATCAAAATTTGCTAATGCTGTCACCTCGCCAGCTGCTTGGACTTCATTGTCAAATTGATTATTAGGGAGTAGAGATAAGAAGTTAGGGATAATGGAAAGTACATCTGAAAGAGGGAAGGATAGAACGCCAGTTCCTCTAGTATTCCTTTTTGGAGACGGTGAGCGACCTTTCGCTTTCATAGCAATACTCCTTTATTTTGGCTTTAAGAGAAGATACCATAATCTAAGTCGGATACAAACAGTCATCAGATGATGTCAATGTTCATTCAACACTATC
>CAYUMZ010000136.1:0-5595 GCA_964446105.1 uncultured Gammaproteobacteria bacterium
TGCAGCCATATTAATGGCCAGTCATCCTAGCGTGTTAGCAAATACAACGACGGATGATTTTCAGACAGACGTCATTGTAAAAGATCGTAGCAATGAAGTTTTGAAAGAAGCATTGCAATTAGCACTAGAACAAGTTTTAGTTAAGGCTTCTGGTGATCCTGAAGTGGCAGGGCAGGCGTCAGTGCACGATCAATTAACTGATGCTCAGAATTTTGTTGACCGTTATGAATATCTGCAGGATCCTAACGATCCAAATCATCAAAAATTAATTTTGCATGTGAAATTTTCTCCAAAATCAGTTCGTGAATTATTAGGGCAAAAAAATGCTGTTCAAGAAGTGACGTCTGAGGATGGTTGGACTCTTCATATCTATGGGGTTCAGGCTTTAAATGATTTTTCGGATGTGGTTAATTATGTGCGCGCTTTATCTTCAGTTGTTAGCGTTGAAGCGAGTACTGTGGATTCAGATGATGTTATTTTAACCGTGAAATCAACTGCTGGAATTGAAGCGCTTAAAAAAGCAATTGCTGCTGCAAATGACCATCGGTTGCAGCCAGTTGAGGCAGATAAAAAATCTCAAGACGCTTCATCCAATGTATTGACCTATCGTTGGATTCCTTCGCCCGTTGCTGAAAATAATTAGGAATTAAATTGTTGTGCGTCAGTTGACATTAAATCTTCACCCCAACGAAAAAATAACGTTTGAAAGTTTTGTTGTAGGTGAAAATTCTGAATTAATTAATGCTCTGAAAAATATTTTTTCAAATCAAGAATTTTTTTGGTATTTGTGGGGCGAGCATAGTGCTGGGTGCTCTCATTTACTTCAAGCGTGTGCTAATTTTGCGCATCAACTACAAAAAAAAGTAATGTATATTGCCCTATCGGATTTTTCTAATCTATCACCGGATATTGTGCGAGGAATCGATCAATACGATTTGGTTTTATGGGATGATGTCGATGCTATTGTTGGGCTGAATGAATGGGAAGTAGCATTATTTCATGCGTATAATCAATTGCAAATTGCAGGGGCTAAATTAGTATGCACTGCTTCGATGTCACCTTCATCAATCCCCATTCAACTTGCTGATTTTCGTTCTCGTCTTGCAGCCGGTGTAACTTACCAAGTAAAAGCATTGAGCGATGATGAAAAATTAACTGCATTACAGCACCGTGCAAAGCTACGGGGTATACAATTGAGTGATGCCGTTGGGCACTATTTGTTGTCACATTGTCCTCGAAATTTATCAGATTTATTTGCATTATTGGATAAGTTAGATTCGGCTTCACTAGAGGAAAAAAGGCTTCTGACTATCCCCTTTGTAAAGGCAGTGTTGCAGGGGCAGCGGAGAGAGGGGGTCAAGTCTTAACTAATCGACTAATTAAGGAAGAAGTCATTCTTCTTCCTTAATTAGTCGATTAGTTAAGACTTGACCCCCTCTCTCAAATAAGTACTTTCACGAGTTGAAATTTGTCTATTAACCCTCACATAATATCACTACGCTAAGATTAAGGAGCGACAATTGGAACAGTTCAGAGGCACAACGATTTTGTCAGTTCGCAAAAATGGCAAAGTGGTCATTGGCGGAGATGGTCAAGTCAGCATGGGCAATACCGTGATGAAAGGCAATGCCCGCAAGGTTCGAAAGCTTTATAAAGGCCAGGTAATTGCTGGCTTTGCGGGTGGAACCGCAGATGCGTTTACCTTGTATGAACTGTTTGAAGCGAAGCTCGAAAAACACTCTGGAAATCTTTTGCGCTCTGCAGTTGAACTGGCTAAAGATTGGCGCACAGATAAATTACTCAGAAGATTGGAAGCCATGTTGTTAGTCGCAAATAAAGAGGCTTCCTTGATTATTAGTGGATTGGGTGATGTCATTGAGCCTGAAGATGGTTTAATGGCTATCGGTTCAGGTGGTCCCTACGCAAAAGCCGCCGCTAAAGCATTAATTGATAATTCAAAACTTTCTGCTCGAAACATCGTAGAAAAATGTTTAAATATCGCTGCAGATATTTGTGTCTTCACTAATCATAATTTAACCATTGAAGAAATCGACAGTAACACTTAAATAGGTAATTCACTATGGCTAATGTAATTCCTACGATGACTCCTAAAGAAATCGTACATGAACTTGATAAATATATTGTTGGACAAGCCGCTGCCAAAAGAGCCGTTGCAATAGCCTTGCGAAATCGCTGGCGGCGATTGCAAGTTCACCCTGAGCTCGCGCCCGAAATCACCCCGAAAAATATATTAATGATTGGGCCTACCGGTGTCGGTAAAACTGAAATTGCACGTCGTTTAGCTAAATTAGTTCGTGCGCCATTTATAAAAGAAGAAGCGACAAAATTTACTGAAAGAGGTTATGTGGGTGGCGATGTTGAATCCATTATTCGAAATTTAGTGGATAAAGCGGTGAAAGATGAACGTGAGCATCAAATGCAAAAAGTGAGCACTCGCGCGAAAGAATCAGCAGAAGAAAAAATATTAGATGCATTATTAACGCCTTCTAATGTTGAAGTCGAAAAACAACATTCAGACTCAAATGTTTTAGTAAAAGAATCTGGTATGCGTCAAGAGTTTCGCAAGCAGCTTCAAAATGGTGAGCTTGACGATAAAATTATAGAATTAGATTTACCCGGATTGCATGTGGGCGTTGAAATTATGGCTCCTCCGGGCATGGAAGAAATGAGTAGTCAGCTGCAAGGTTTGTTTCAAAATTTATCAGGAGATCGTGTTAAGCGACGAAAATTAACAGTAAAAGAAGCCTATAAATTAATTACTGAAATTGAAGGCTCGAAAATGGTTAATGAAGAAGAAATTCGAAATCGTGCAATTCAGGCTGTTGAATTAAATGGTATTGTTTTTCTCGATGAAATTGACAAAATTGTTGGGCGATCAGGAGTTTCAGGTGCTGATGTATCCCGAGAAGGCGTGCAGCGCGATTTATTACCATTGGTTGAGGGCACTACCGTTTCAACACGTTACGGCATGATTAAAACGGATCATATTTTATTTATTGCATCCGGTGCATTTCATTTATCAAAACCATCCGATTTAATTCCTGAATTACAAGGTCGCTTGCCTATACGAGTAGAATTAAATGCATTAACCAGCGATGATTTTGAACGAATTTTAACCGAGCCTAAAGCTTCATTGACAGAGCAATATATTGCACTCATGGGCGTTGAAGGATATAAAATAGAATTTAAAAAAGACGCCGTTCGTCGATTGGCCGAAATTGCATTTCTCGTTAATGAAAAAACAGAAAATATTGGCGCTCGACGATTGCATACCATTATGGAGCGACTGCTCGAAGAAATTTCGTTTAGTGCCAGCGAGCGAAGTGGCGATAAATTTGTGATCGATAAAAAATATGTTGATGGTCAGTTGGCAGCATTGGCAGAAAATGTGGATCTCAGTGCTTATATCTTATAAGTGCTGAGGGGCGTGCTGATATGAATCTTAAGTAGAAAAAGTCTATAAAAAGAGCTATAATAATCAAATGTCTAAATTTTTAGAGGTTTATTATGCGCAAAGTCTTTAACATCTCCGTTGTATTTATGGGTCTAATGGTATTAGCTGCATGCGAAAAAAAACAAGAAACTCCACCTGTGCAAATGGTTCAACCCTCGGTGGTTGAGCAGCCGCAACAACCTGCGCCTCAAGCAGTAGCGCCAGCGCCTCAAGTAGTGGCTCCAGCTGCACCAGCACCCCAGCGAGCGACCGTTGTTCCACAAGCGCCCAAAAAACAGCCACAAAAAGTCATTGTAGTTCCTCAAAAAGAAACGCGAGAAAGAATTATTTATGTGCCTGAACGTCCTCGTGATCGGTATCTTCATGAATATGAAGAACGCACTGTAATCATTAAGCGTCCACCACCCCCCGCTGTTATTGTTGTTCCCAATCAAGCGCCACCCAGTACAGTGATTGTTAAGCAACCTCCTCGACCACAAATCAACACCATTATCGTTAAACCCTACGAAAGACCTGTGCAAATCGTTCGTCCCGCTCCACCCAGTACTACAACTACCGTGATCGTGAAGCCTGTTGCACCTACTTCTGAGGCTTCTACCCAAGCGCCTCCTTCAACAAAACAAAACATCCCAGCTTCGATGGGTCCAAAACAAAGTAAGCCCGCGAAAATTGTGCAGCCCACAGGCCCAGTCCCGCCTAGCACAACCACAGAGCAACCAGCTGCGCCCGCTACTACGCAAGCTGCCCCAAATCAAAATCCTGCTCCTGCGGAACCGGCAGCACCTCCTGCTAAAATTCAGGCCCCTGCAGAGCCAGCAGCACCTCCTGCTAAAATTCAGGCCCCTGCAGAGCCAGTAGCACCTCCTGCTAAAGTTCAGGCTCCTGCGGAACCTGTAGCACCTCCTGCTAAAGTTCAGGCTCCAGCAGAGCCAGTAGCGCCACCGGCTAAAGTTCAGGCACCTGCGGAACCAGTAGCGCCACCGGCTAAAGTTCAGGCACCTGCGGAACCAGTAGCACCTCCTGCTAAAGTTCAGGCACCAGCGGAACCAGTAGCGCCTCCTGCTAAAGTTCAAGCCCCTGCGGAACCAGTAGCACCACCCGCTAAAGTCCAAGCTCCCGCGCCAGTTCCAGTAGAACCTGCAGCTCCGCCTGCTAAGGCTCAAACGCCTCCAGCAGCAGATTCTGCGATACCTCCTGCTGCAGAACCTAAGCCCGAAAAGCAAAATAATCCTGAGCCCCCAGCAACTCAAGCTGCTCCAGCAGCTCCACCCGCTGCTGAAAATCCCGAGCCTTCTGCGCCTGCCGAAACTGAGTCTCATTAATATCGATTTTGTTTCTGGATTGAGCTACCCCCATTTGTTTTTATGACATATAAGTCATATTTATAGAGTAATAATATGACTTATATATCATAGGACCCATGTAAATTATTCAATCTGATTTATTGGAAAATCTTTCTAATTTCAGCATTCATATAGCAGTGCCACATCTTAAATTGTCTTGGTTTTGAGAAATCACTAGTAAGGATTATCAAAATATCTATCTTATTTCATCGAAGGGATCAAATATAGATCTGAAGGTTTGCCCTTCATAATATAATTGCAATGGTCTCATTGGAGCAGTAAACTAGCTGAAAATATTTTACCCTGGGAGAATATAATGATTAACTCAGTAAAAACACTGTTAGCGACAACTCTCTTCGGTCTGCTTTTGGTCTCGTCCGCCCGAGCCGCTGGGGACTCTGTGACCAAGCTGGTTTTTCATAATTGTATGCATTCTACTTTGACGGTTAATTGGGATGCCTACCGCTATAATATCAACGCACCGTGGGAGCCCGCGGTCGAGCGTCCAAAAGGGTCATTTACTTTCACTGATAATAAAAGTGTTGATTTGCATACGAATGATGATGCGACAGGTTTTTTTGGAGATGGCTATATGAACATGCATGTAGAAACCCCACGTGGTCCTATCTGGATAATTCTGTATGACCCCCATTCACCCAATTCGACATCCTTTCCGTGGGTTTATCGAGGTGTCGCTAAAGTTACTCCTCTTGTGTCCTCAGAAGGAGGCTTTCAGATCGATATCGATTGTCCTTGGAATACTTGAAGTAGATTACT
>CAYUMZ010000137.1:0-5593 GCA_964446105.1 uncultured Gammaproteobacteria bacterium
TTCAAAAGTTTGTTTCATCAATTTTCGCAATACTGATTGAGATAAACCTTCAGTGGTTGGATAAACGGCCGTTAAATATTCACTGACTGTGAAAGATTCGGATGAAGAAATAATGTGATATTCAGGATGTACAATACCTCGTTGATTGCCTAACCATCGCAATTCTCCAAAACATCTTAAACGAATATTAGGAACTTGCAGTTGTCGAAGTTGGGGTGTGGAAAAATGATAAAATCGTAATTCTACCGAACCTGAATCATCTTCTAAATTAACAACAACTGCGCGTTTTCCGCCATAGCGTAGCTGTACTTTAGTAACATTTCCTTCAAAGAGAGAAGCATGTCCGATTCTCAGATGAGCAATGGGAATAATGTGGGTGCGATCTTCGTATCGCAGAGGTAAATGAAATAATAAATCTTGTAGAGATTGTATGCCTAAATGTGCTAATCGTTCTGCAACACGATCCCCTACACCTTTTAGTACAGTACACGGAGAAGTTAAACTGGGAATTATCTTAGTCATTTAATCTAAAGAGAGTATTGCATCGATTTCAACAGGAGCACCTTTGGGTAATCCAGTAACTTCCAAGGCTGCTCTTGCAGGAAAAGGTTGTTGAAAAAAATCTAACATCACTTCATTCACTGCACTAAAATTTTCAAGACTGGTTAAATACACTGTCAGTTTTACGATTTGATCAAGGCGACCACCCGCGGCTTTAGCAACAGCATCTAAGTTCAAAAAAATTTGACGAATTTGCAATTTCATATCGTGAGTTTGCAGTAGCTCACCACTTGCTGTTAAAGGGATTTGTCCTGATAAAAAAACCAGTCGACCCGCCTGAATTGCTTGAGAATAGGTTCCAATCGCAGGGGGCGCTTCAGATGTGACAATCGCTGTTTTCATGGCTTACCTCGGAAGTAATATCGTTCTTGCAATATAAATTATCATAATCTTGGTGTCTATCTATTATGTAAAAACTCCAGGTTTGTGCCATAATTACCCTATACAAGGATGACTTCTGATGTCTAAAAAGCTTTCATTAAAGATTCGAAGATTGGGTATTGATACCTACCAAGAAACGGTGGTTTTTATGCGCCGTGACTGTTTGGTGTGCCAATCAGAAGGATTTGGATCTCAAACTCGAATCCGTTTGACTGTTAGAAAGTCATCCATTATTGCCACGTTGAATATTGTCTCTTCAGATATTTTACAAATCGGTGAGGTTGGACTTTCAGAATCGGCTTGGGAATTATTAAAGGCCAATGAAGGAGATGAAGCATTTTTTTCTCATCCCAAACCATTAAATTCCTTGAGTGACGTTCGTCGAAAAATATATGGTCATCAACTCGACGCAAAAGCGATCGATGATATTATTGCGGATATCGTTGAAAGACGATATTCCGATATTCATATCGCAGCGTTTTTAACCGCGAGTGCGGGTGGTCGTTTAAATCGTGATGAGATTTTAGCATTAACTTCTTCTATGATTAATCATGGTAACAGATTACATTGGGATGCACCGTTAATTGTTGATAAACATTGTGTGGGTGGTTTACCTGGCAATCGAACGTCATTAATTGTTGTGCCGATCATTGCGAGTTTCGGGTTGATGATCCCAAAAACGTCTTCTCGTGCCATTACTTCCCCTGCTGGAACGGCAGATACTATGGAAGTGATTGCACCGGTTACATTGACACTCAATCAAATGCGTCAGGTTGTTGAAAAAGAAGGTGGCTGTATAGCATGGGGCGGTAGTGTTTCTTTAAGTCCAGCCGACGATCAATTAATTCGAGTCGAGCGTGCATTAGATTTAGATAGCGAAGGTCAATTAATTGCTTCAGTGCTCTCAAAAAAAATTGCTGCAGGATCAACACATGTATTAATCGATTTACCGGTTGGAGAAACAGCAAAAGTACGTAGTTTAGAAATGGCAAGAATTTTAGAGCATTATTTAATTCAAGTGGGTGCAGAATTAGGAATACATGTTCATACAATAATTACCGATGGTTCGCAACCCGTTGGGCATGGTATTGGTCCCGCTCTGGAAGCAAAAGATGTTATTGCCGTTTTACAAAATCAACAGGATGCTCCAGACGATTTGCGCCTAAGAGCATTAGAATTAGCTGCAGGAATTATCGAATTTTCACCGACTGTAGAACGAGGAAAAGGATTTACAATAGCGAAAGAAATTTTAGATTCAGGAAAAGCCTGGAAGAAATTTCAGGCAATTTGTAGTGCGCAAGGCGGGATGCGAGAGCCTGGTACCGCGCCTCATCAACATGTAGTATGTGCAGATAAATCAGGCAAAGTATCAACAATCGACAACCGAATCATTGCACGAATTGCGCGTACAGCTGGAGCACCACAAGCAAAAACGGCAGGTGTTTATTTGCCTATTGCGATCGGAGATCACGTTGAAAAAAATCAACCGCTTTTTACAATTCATGCTGAATCAGAAGGCGAAATGGAGTATGCTTTGACTTTAATGGGTGAAGAAGCGCCTGTGATTCACATCGAAAATTAGGACCTCAGATGACACTATTATTTAATTTACCAGAAGATGAATCATTTGCTTATGAATTGGCACGTGGTTTAGGTTGGCAGCAAGGAACTCTTGAGTGGCATACTTTTCCTGATAGGGAGATTTCCATTCGAGTTTTATCTGCAATAACAACTACCGATGTTTATTTTTTAACTAACTTGCGCCATCCCAATGAGAAAATTATTAAACTCATTTTTGTGGCAGATGCATTGCGTTCGATGGGTGCAAAGAATATTACCCTGATCGCTCCATATTTATGTTATATGCGATTAGATGAAGTCACTAAACCTGGTGAAGGTTTGACATCAAAATATTTTGCACAATTTATCAGTCATTATTATGATCGATTAATCACAGTTGACCCTCATTTACATCGAGTTCGAAAATTGGACAAACTCTATCCCATAAAAACAGATGTTGTTCATGCAGCGCCTGTCGTTGCTAATTGGCTCTGGCGAAACGTAGAAAAACCATTAATTATCGGTCCAGATGAAGAAAGCGAACAATGGATAAAAGTGATTGCGCATGAAGCCAAAGTACCTTTTATGATATTCAAAAAGAAGCGCTATGGAGATAATACCGTTTCAATCAGTGCTCCTTTAATGTCTGAATATCGAGATCATACCCCTGTCTTAATTGATGATATTATTTCATCGGGTTCTACAATGATTCAGGGTGTTAAAGTGCTGCAATCTTCAAATATGAAAAAACCAGTATGTATTGGAGTTCATGCGGTTTTTGCAGAAGGGGCAAAAGAAGATTTATTAGCAGCGGGTGCAGGAAAAATTGTTACGTGTAACACAATTCCTCATTCTACAAACGAAATCGACTTAGTGCCGTTGTTTGTAAATTTGTTACAGCCCTAATCCCACACGAGTTAATCCCAATACTGCATTTGCAGAATATTACCACTGCCTACGGCTCTAGGTACTAAGAATGCAGGTGTTTTGTAGTAATAAATATAACTGTTACCACTTGCAAAACCATTCAGTGAATTAGACGGAATTACAGCAACTTCAGAGATTCCATTAGTTTGTATGACTGCATCTTTAGTCCGCAGATATTTTGCATCAACTTTACCATTTCCGATCGCGCGTACCGTTAATGTATCGACATTTCCAGCAACTCGAACTAGACCAGGTCCATTGGTCATGATATTTAATTTTTTGGCATTAATAGAATCCATACTAATCATGCCAGTACCGTGTTGTTCAATATGATTAGAATAAATAGGTCCGTGTAATATGACATTTCCTGCGCTAAAAGATAAAACTCTCAAGTTTCCTCGGTAGTTTGGAGCATAGAGTGAGCTTTTCTTATACAGTACAATCATGTTAATGCCATTCGCGTCGACCAATACTTGCAAAGGTTTGTCACGAATTCTTGCATCGGAGGGTGCTGCCGCATCTTTCAAATACAAGGTTCCGTTTTTAACAGAAGTGATGACTAAATCTCGTCCCGGGTGCTCACGATTCATCACAGCCACTTGAGGTTTATTTGAATTGCGCAATGTAATATTAATATCACTGTCTGCCACTATGCATTTAAAGGGTCGTAACCAAAAATCGTGCATTACCGTATACCCGGGTGGTAATTCTTGATGCACCAGCACTGACGAAGAGGGTAAATGATCAAGTGGCGTTGGTGGTTCAATATCACGCACAGAGGGTTGTGGTTCACCTGGACGAGGATCCTTAAAGCGGTGATGATGTTGCCACGTTTTATAGGGCATTGTGGATTGGCTTTCACTAGCCAAGTGTTTTTGAGTCGACAAATAACCCTGTTTAGGTTGTTGCTGTGATTGTGCAGTGGCAGTGTTAGAGGTTTTGACTGGAGTGGCTTGAGCAGCTTTAGCCTTCATGCGCTCAGAAATTGTGATGGGCGGTAATTGTACCAGCTTTTCTGGCGTAGCGGCCGTTTGTTCTTGTATAACTGCATAACAATTAGACGTCGAGAGGGATAAACACAAGGCGGCGCCCCAAGCTAAACATAAAAAAGGGCGTTTTATCTGCATCCGTTGCATAATCACAATCCTATTTTGTGAGGTAAGCGCTGATGTTAACACGGTGATTACACCTGAGCAATGGTCAGTGAGTGGGCTCGCATTTGGATTGGTTGACAGGGGTCAGAATTAAGGGGAGAATTCCAACTTAGGAAGTTCCAACCCCGGTTATATCAAGGAAAGATATATGAAACGATTTTACGCAATGACTATTTTTGCTGCCCTTTTAACCACATTATTTTTGGTGGGCTGTGTCCATCAGGATGATACCGTCATGAACTGGCCTGCAGGCCCTAATCGATTTAAAACACCGGCTAATAAATTTGATAAATCAAAAATGAGTGTTGTGGGTTATGAATTAATTCAAGTGCGAGGTCCTAACCCAGAAAGTGCTGTGTCAAGACATGATCGATTGGTAAATTCAGGAAAAATTCCTTTCACGCCACGAGTCGATAAACAAAATCCTACGGGTGAAATAACACCACCTCGAACGGTCACTCATAATCCAGCGAGCTGGAGACGTTGGGGTTACGAGCAACCTGCTGTGATGCAAGAAAAAAGTAATCGGTATAAGCCCATGCCAGAAGAAGTAACTTTTTAGTATGTGCCACTAGAGGCAAAAAGGTAGGGGTCAAGTCTAATATTGCTACATTCTCACTCATTTACTTTGCTATTTCCAAATTGTTGTTTAAGAATGTAGCAATATTAGACTTGACCCCTACCTCGATAACAGTACTCTAAGCTAGTTTTTTGTATTTGATTCTGCGTGGCGTTTCAGCATCATCACCTTTTCGACGCCGTAAATCCTCGTGATAATCTTGATAATTACCTTCGATGAAAACAGTTTCGCTATCACCTTCGAATGCTAAAATATGGGTTGCAATTCGGTCCAAAAACCATCGATCATGCGAAATGACAATGGCTGATCCTGGAAATGCCAACAACGCTTCTTCAAGCGCGCGCAGCGTTTCAACATCTAAATCATTACTTGGTTCGTCGAGTAATAAAACATTTCCACCAGCACGTAATAATTTAGCAAGATGCACTCG
>CAYUMZ010000138.1:0-5546 GCA_964446105.1 uncultured Gammaproteobacteria bacterium
CAGTAACATTATTCATTTACCCAGCGAGTATCTCTAAAGAAAAACATTTTTTGACGTGGGAACAATTAAGGGAAATGAAAAATACTGGGCTTTTTGACATACAAGGTCACACCTTTTCACATCCTAATTTTAAAATTGCCAAAAAGAATCTTTCCTCTTCGAATTACGAACAATTTGTCTGGAAAAAATTATCAACATCGAAAAAAATCTTAGAAGACAAAATGGGTACTCAAGTTACTTTGTTAGCATGGCCCTTCGGTATTTATAATGAATACTTAGAAAATCAAGCGCGAAAAGCAGGGTATGATATGGCCTTTACCATAGGTTATCGTAATGCAAATCGAAGTTTTAAACCCATGGAGCAACCGCGGTTTATGATTGTTGATAAGCTCGCAGATCAAACGTTTAATATCATTCTGCGCACTGCGCATTAAAATAAAGCTAGGCGAAGAGGAACAAAGGGGGCAGATCTAACATTGATCAATAAATTTATTTTGTAATTTTGAACTTCCATCCACCGCTTATTTTTGTCAATATATAGTATTCTCAATGTTTAATTAAATTAGAAAAGATAGTGATTTTACAAAAGTACTAACAACTCAAGATACGACACCATGCCTTGCTAATATCATTCTGCGCAGTGTGCAGTAAACATAAACAAAGAAACAAAGGGGGTGAGATCTAAGTTTTATAGGTTCTTACAGAGAACCCATCAAACTGAGATCTCACCCCTTGTACTACCGGACTGGCTCCGCCTCAGTCTGACTCGCCGTAAATGACAAACTATCGCCAGTGCGTGTGACATTAATCACCTGACCATTCATAAATTTGCCGGCTAAAATATCTTGAGCCAGTGGATTTTCTAAATACACTTGTACAGCTCGTTTCAATGGCCGAGCTCCGTACACCGGATCGTAACCCACTTCTGATAAATAATTCAGTGCATTATCATCAACTTTTAATGTCAAATTTTGTTCGATTAATCGTCTAGCAAGACGTTCAATTTGCAATGCTGCAATAGTGCGAATTTGATCTTTCTGAAGTTGATGGAAAACAATGGTATCATCGATACGATTAATAAATTCGGGACGGAAATGTTCACCGACCACTTTCATGACGGCTTCTTTCATGGCGTCGTAACCTTGGCCTGATAATTCCTGAATTAAATGGGATCCTAGATTCGATGTCATGACGATAACCGTATTTCTAAAATCAACAGTACGACCTTGACCGTCTGTTAATCGACCATCATCTAAAACTTGTAACAATACATTAAACACATCGTGATGCGCTTTTTCAATTTCATCCAACAATATTAAAGAATAGGGTCTTCTTCGAACTGCCTCGGTTAAATAACCTCCTTCTTCATAGCCCACATATCCTGGAGGCGCCCCAATTAATCGAGCTACCGAATGTTTTTCCATAAATTCGGACATATCAATACGAACCATCGATTCTTCGGTATCAAATAAAAACATGGCTAATGCTTTACATAATTCCGTTTTGCCCACACCAGTCGGCCCCAAGAAAATAAATGAGCCAATCGGTCGATTGGGATCCGATAATCCTGCACGTGATCGACGAATCGAATTCGCTACTATTTTTATTCCTTCATCTTGCCCAACAACACGACGATGTAACTCTTCTTCCATACGTAATAATTTATCACGCTCACCTTCTAATAATTTCGTCACAGGAATATGTGTCCATTTTGAAACGATTTCTGCGATTTCTTCTGAAGTGACTTTATTTCTCACTAATTGACGTTCTTTTAATTCCGTATTGCCTGCTTCTTGCAATCTTTTTTCAAGTTCTGGCAGTCGCCCATATTGTAATTCAGACATACGAGCAAGATCCCCGGCTCGACGAGCCGTTTCCATTTCTAATTTTATTTTTTCTATTTCTTCTTTAATCGATGCCGCACCTTGCAACATGGCTTTTTCTGCTTTCCAAATCTCTTCAAGATCTGAATATTCTTTTTCCATTTTTTTAATTTGATTTTCAAGATCCGTCAATCGTTTTTTAGACGCTTCATCTGTTTCTTTATTCAAAGCCTCACGTTCAATTTTAAATTGAATTAATTTACGCTCAAGTCGGTCCATATCTTCGGGTTTAGAATCGATTTCCATCAGAATTAAACTAGCCGCTTCATCAATGAGATCAATCGCTTTATCGGGTAAATTACGATCAGCAATATATCGATGTGACATCACCGCCGCAGCAACGATAGCGGGGTCAGTAATTTCTACACCGTGATGAACTTCATATCGCTCTTTTAATCCACGTAAAATGGCAATGCTATCCTCTACGCTGGGTTCATCGACCAACACTTTTTGGAATCGTCTTTCTAAAGCAGCATCTTTTTCGACATACTTACGATATTCATCTAATGTGGTTGCGCCAACACAATGTAATTCTCCGCGAGCTAACGCAGGTTTCAACATATTTCCTGCATCCATCGCACCTTCAGCTTTTCCTGCACCCACCATAGTATGTAATTCATCAATAAATAAAATAATTTGGCCTTCTTGTTTAGCTAAATCATTCAATACCGCTTTTAAACGTTCTTCAAATTCACCGCGATATTTTGCACCTGCAATCAATGCACCCATATCTAAGGATAATAATCGTTTATTTTTTAGGCCTTCGGGCACTTCACCATTCACAATGCGTTGAGCCAATCCTTCGACAATGGCTGTTTTACCAACGCCAGGTTCACCAATTAATACAGGATTATTTTTTGTGCGTCGCTGTAACACTTGAACCGTCCGACGAATCTCATCATCCCGACCAATCACAGGATCGAGTTTGCCCTGCTCTGCTCTTTCAGTAAGATCAATGGTGTATTTCTCTAGAGCCTGACGTTGATCTTCGGCATTGGGGTCACCCACTTTTTGTCCGCCCCGAACACTTTCAATGGCTTGTTCAATAGACTTTTTATTAGCGCCCGCCTCTTTCATTATTTTGCCTAAAACGCCTTTATCTTCGAGAGCAGCTAATATAAAGAGTTCGCTCGCGATAAAAGCGTCTTTGCGTTGTTGGGCGAGTTTATCCATGATGTTCAGAAGCTTGGAGAGATCGTTAGAGAGATGTACTTCTCCTTCTGCCCCTTGAACTTGAGGGAGACTTTCTATGGCCTTATCCAGTTTTGTTCTTAATACTGAGGCATTCATGCCAGCCTGGGTCAGTAAATTATGAGTCGCACCGCCTGCTTGATCAATTAAGGCCTTCATCACATGAACCGGTTCAATAAACTGATTATCACGCCCAAGAGCCAAAGACTGTGCATCTGCCAGTGCCACTTGAAACTTACTCGTAAATTTATCCATCCGCATCGCGTATCTCCTAAATTATGTCTATACTATAAATATAGGCAGGAAGACCAATATTCAAGTATAGACTGGAGTCCTCGATAATGCTTGTAAAGATGCAACCTTTTATGATTTCTTTTTTGATCGGTTTGTTTATTGGTATAGACCGAGAAAGAAGCTTGCCTAAAGGAATGAAAGGTTTAGGTGTGCGCAGTTTTATTATCGTATCACTATTGGGAACTATGGCTGCCTCTATCAATGACTTTCGAATTTCAATGATCATTAGCGCTTTTGTACTCTCAGCCATTTTAATTAGTTACTACATGACATCTAAAGGTGCAAAAGTAATATCGAGTGTTGGACTCACAACCACACTCACTGGTGGAATTGTTTTTTGTTTAGGGTACATGTCTCAATTTGATATGGCACTCACTGCTGCGCTTGGCGGTGGTATTGTTATTTTATTACTCAGTCGAAATATATTGCACACATTTGCACAAGAAAAACTAATGCCCAATGAAATAAGAGCAGCTGCTGCATTAATGGTTATTTTTCTCTGTGTTGTTATATTTCTACCTGATCGCACCATTGATCCATGGGGCTTATTTAATCCTCAACGATTTGGAATGTTGATCGCAGTGATTGCCTCATTACAATTTGCCGGTTATGTAATGATTCGATTATTCGGAGATCAATTAGGAATGTTGTTCGTCGGTTTTTTTGGAGGTTTAGTCTCCAGCACTGCTGTATTTTCAAATTTACCTGTATTTTTAAAAGATCGTCCAGATAGAACGCGAATTGCAATTGCAGCCGGGATTTTATCAACCGTAGGAATGTTAATTGAATTTTATATTATCATATTACTTGCTGCACATGATTTATCATTGACGATATTGATTCCTGTCGTTGTGATGATACTTATTGGTTTAATAAGTACTTTCATCGTGTATCATAGTAAACCCAACCATCATTCTTTCGAACAGCCTGGTAACCCACTATACATTAAATCAGTGCTGTATTTATCCACGATAATCGGTATTACCTTAATAATTGTCGCATTCGCAAAAAATTATTTTGGATCCGAAGGCGTACATTTTGTTACATTAATCGGTGGCATTTTTAACTTACAGGGCGTTTCATTGGCCACCGCAGCACTCTACGTGGGCAACCAAATGACAATGCTAGACGCTTATCACAATCTTTTAATTGCTCTTTTGGCCAGTTTTGTACCAAAATTTGTTTTTCCTTGGGCTTTCGTACGAGGAAAATTTGCCATCCTAATGAGCGGCTTTATGACACTGATGATTGCCTCTGGCGCCATCGCTGCTTTTCTGATTCACCTGGATATTACATAAACAATCGTTATGAAAAATACAAGATTGCTGGAGATGCAGACGATTTTGCAATATCCAGGTGCAACTATAATGTTGATGTCCAGGCCGGACAAAAAGTACTTCCTTCCCCTTTCGAAAAAGGGTTTATAAAAATTTTCATTCGTGAAGTTCTCTTAAGATTTCTTTAATAATGGCTTGTTAGGATTGCGCCCAGATTCTTGCTAGAAAAAACTTTTGGGAGCCATCATGACCTTTAAACGATCGACAAATCAAACAATTCGCCTTGCTTTTGCGGCAGTTTTATCCACCTTTGTGCTCTCAGCCTGCGTACAATCTCTCGACATTTACGACGATGAATACTACCCCGCACAACAAACTGTCGTAGTAAAACACCCTCGCCCCGTCTATCATCGCGTGGAAGTGTACGAACAAAGACCTACCGTAATCGTAAACCGTCCCACACCCTACTACTACGAACACCACTATTATCAACAATCACCTGCTCACGTATCTGCGCAAATTGTAGTACGTCCCAAACCCCATCATCACCACCATGAACACAATACAACGGTAGTAAAACCTTATAGTCAACGTGAAAACGTGAATACCACCGTGGTGAAAGAGTATAGACCTAGTACTACATCAGTAGAGACTAGGTACCCAAATAACTATGAGACTCACGAAGTACCTACACCCAGTCGTACTGCAGTGAAGCATCCTAAGAAAATCGTTATCCAAAGCCCAGATGCTCCCCCAAGCACCTTAGCTGAATAACGAATACTAAAGAAGCAAAAGGGGCCCTACCACCAGGGCCCCTTTTTTTTATATATCGATATTTAGTATTACCAATCGTTTTGAAGTCTAACTTTATGTAAGGATTTAGATAAAATTCGGTTGAATC
>CAYUMZ010000139.1:0-5513 GCA_964446105.1 uncultured Gammaproteobacteria bacterium
CCATGTTTGATGATCGTGCAAAATATTGGACACCCGTTGACCAATACATTGGTGGTGTTGAACATGCTATTATGCATCTACTTTATGCTCGATTTATTCATAAAGTATTACGCGATGAAAACTTACTGAATTCAGACGAACCTTTCACACGATTGCTTACTCAAGGTATGGTATTAAAAGATGGCACTAAAATGTCTAAATCCAAAGGCAATACTGTTTCTCCTAAAGAGTATATCGAAAAATACGGTGCTGATACGATTCGACTTTTTATTCTATTTGCTTCTCCACCTGAACAATCTTTGGAATGGTCTGACGCAGGAGTTGAAGGCGCTCATCGATTTATTAAACGTGTGTGGACTTATTGCCAAGAAATGACAGAACCCGTTCGTTTAGCGAATGAAAATGATCCTCGAGAATTTGATTGGACTCAGGTTGATGATAATATTCGCTCTATTCGTCGACAAATCCATACAATTTTACAACAAGCTAATCAGGATATGGAACGCTTGCAGTATAATACTGTTGTCTCTGCAACGATGAAAATGTTTAATCTACTCATTGAATTAAAACCAACCGATGAGTATTTTATTGCAATCATTCGTGAAGGCATCGGAAAATTGCTGCGACTTTTAGCGCCTATCACACCTCATTTTACACATCATTTATGGCAGCAATTAGGCTTTGGTGACAACATTGCAAACTCACGATGGCCTAGGGTTAATAGTAAAGCACTTAAATCAGACAGTATCACTCTCGTGGTTCAGGTCAACGGAAAACGCCGAGCAGAAATTGCTGTTCCAGTTGACAGTGAATCTTCTCACATTGAATCAATTGCTCTTAATCACGAAAAAGTAAAAGAATCACTGAATAATCAAACACCTAAAAAAATTATTATCGTACCTGGGCGCCTTGTGAATATTGTGGTCTAAGATCATGAAATCTTTTACTCTAAAAATCTTCACTCTGGTTCTCGTGGTGCATTCATTAATGCTGTTGGGTTGTGGTTTTCAGCTACGAGATCAAAATTCATTGCCTAGCTCTTTAAATCCTCTCGAAGTTGTAAGCGAAAAACCCTACGATCCGTTTACAAAACAATTAAAACAGGGATTAGTGTTGTTGAACAATCAAGCACCCGATGTTAAAAGTAAAGCTCGACTCATAATTCACCGACATCATCTGAGCTACCACATGCCAATCATTGGTAGCAGTCAACAAACTCGAATCTATCGCTACACTTTCCTACTGGAATATTCATTGATGATTAACGATCACATTATCATTAAAAAGAAAAATATCACATTAAGTAAATTACTCACACTGAATGAGAACGCACTACTCACAACGAACAACCAATTGGAATTATTGACTGTTCAAATTCAAAAAGCCGCGATTGATAAAATGATTAACGAACTTAAATCACCAAAGCTTGCGTCAAGAGATGAAATCGAAACAGGTTCGGAAGATGATTCCGACGAAACGAGCATTAATTCTCAAGAGGTACCCAACGCATGAAAATCAATCCCAATCAATTACAGGCTCAATTAATACAAGGCCTATCATCTGTTTATTTAGTGAGCGGTGATGATCCACTTCTAGTGCAAGAATCGCGCGATAAAATTGTGCAGCACGCACAAAATCTCGGGTATACAGAACGGCAATCTTTTCAAGCAGGAACTGATTTTAATTGGGATACCTTACTGGCTGAAATTAGTAATCAATCTTTATTTAGTTCAAAAACGATTGTTGAGTTACGGATTCCTTCTGGAAAACCCGGCAAAATCGGATCGGCTGCCATTGAATCATTCGTCCAAAATATTCCTCAAGATAAACTGTTACTCATTACAACACCTAAACTCGATGCCACTCAACAAAAGACAAAGTGGCTTAAAGCCATAGAAAAAAAAGGGGTTTACCTTCCTATTTGGCCCATTGAAAAAGCCAATTTGCCTGGTTGGGTTAAACAACGATTGCAACGTGAAGGACTTACTGCTTCACAAGAAGGCGTTGGTATTATCGTTGATCAAACACAAGGAAATCTATTGGCCTGTGATCAAGAGATAACAAAATTACGCTTGCTTTATGGAGAGAAAAATTTAACCCCTCAAGAAATTAATGATGCTGTGGGTGACCATGCGCGATTCGATTTATACCAATTAATCGATCAAGCCTTACTAGGCGACTCTGAATCTACTGTTCGTATACTCACTCAACTTCAAGAATCTGGAACAGAACCTACTCTATTGTTGTGGTCCATTACACGTGAAATTCGACAGCTAATACAAATACAATCGTTAATGACACGTGGTGGAACATTTGATCATGCGTGCAGTAAATTATTCGTTTGGAAAAATCGACAAGCGCTTTATCAAAAAGCATTACGCAGACTGACTCAACCTGAACTCACTCAAGCATTGCAACGCGCTTCTGATATCGATTTAATGATTAAAGGCTTGCAAGCAGGCAATGTTTGGTTAGCCTTAAATGAATTAGCTCTATCACTATCAGGAACTTCTTTAGCAATCACGGAAGAAAAATGTTAATTGGATTATTAGGTGGGACATTTGATCCCGTTCATAACGGCCATCTCCATGTTGCAAAAAGCGTTTTAAATTTACTCCCTCTCGATGAAATTCGACTACTACCCTGTTACCAACCTGTTCACCGTGCGCAACCTCAGGCGAGTCCTGAAGATCGACTAGCCATGTTAAAATTAGCATGTGATGATTTACCTAAAATTACAGTGGATGAGCATGAAATAAAACGTGCAGGTCCTTCTTATATGATCGATACGCTTCGTGAGTTGAAAAGTGAAAATTCTCATTCTCATTATTGCCTTATTCTAGGACAAGATGCTTTTTCTGGATTTCATCTCTGGCAAAAGTGGCAAACTATTTTAGATTATTGTCATCTAATCATTGTCACCCGACCTCACAGTTCAAATGAATATACTGATCCCCTTAAGACTTTAATTATTGACCATCGAACTGATCAAATTATCGATTTAACTCAGGATTCATCGGGTAAAATCGTTTTTTGCAGTATCCCAGCCCTTGATGTTTCAGCAACTCAATTACGTTTGCAATTATCAAAGAAAAACTGTGATACCACCATCATCCCTGCCAAAGTTTGCAAGTATATTGAAGAACATCATTTATACCTGGCCTAGTTTCAGGGGGGCAAATCTCAATTTGACGATTTTAGCAATGTTGTAACAAAAAAAACGTACCTTTTTAAAATCGTCAAATTGAGATTTGCCCCCCTGAATTGTGAATGTCCCGCTGAAACCTTGACAATTAATTTCATCAAGATTAGATTGACACTTTAATTTTATCAATTAAGGGAGTTACTTGATGATGTATAATACAAGGATAGCTGTAGCGGCTGCATTAGCACTTTCTTCGAGTGTTGCATTAGCAGATGGTTTTCAATTTCAAAAAGGATTCTATATCGGTGCCAACACGGGCGCCTCATTTGTAACAGGTCAAACGTACGACGAACTTCGACTCAATACTTCATTTCCTGGCTTTTTAGCTGGCACAAAAACCACGTATCGTGATGAGGGCAGTGCTCGAGGTTATAGCGGTGGGGCCTTCTTAGGCTGGAATTTCTACGTTGATCGTGAATACATCTATGGTCTAGAAATTTCTGGCAATGCTTACTCAAACAGAGCTCACCACACAATTTGGAATATAGGCCCGTATAATAACAGCGTACTGCTAGCGAATGTTCTGAATTTTGATGAAAGCTGGGATATGCGATATTCTGCTGATCTTACTTTTCATCCTGGCGTGTTTGTTAGCGACTCAACAGCGCTCTATGGAATTCTTGGCGCTTCTATTGCTGAAATAAGCACCAATTTTAAACGAGTTTCTCAAACGGGGCTTGCTCAGGAAGATAGAAGCCGCAACAATTCTGAATCCGATACTCTCTATGGTTTTGTTTTAGGTGCGGGAATTCAGAAACAGCTCTGTAACCGCCTCAGCTTGTTTGCCTCTTATCAATATACTTATTATGGTGATCATTCTTTACGTGATCATCACATTCCTGTACCTGTTGTGGCACCACCTGTTCATCGACAAGTCAGAGAAGATAATTTTAATGGCGTGCATCACCGTACGCTGACACTCGATACCAATGTCTTCAAAATTGGTTTCCTTTACACATTCTAATCATACTAAGGTAGTTCCGGTGCAAGCTGGGACTACCTTTCTTCCTTTCTCCACAAGCCCCTTCAAATAGTTTGTTCAATAACTAATATATGCTAAGATCCACTATTTTTATTGCATAAAGGTAATACCATGAGCCCTGAACAACTCGAACAATTAGTGCTTTCCGTGCTTGATGATTATAAGGCCTTAAACGTTGTAGTGATCGACGTGAGAAAATTAACCACCATTACAGATACCATGATTATTTGTAGTGGAACATCCACACGCCACCTAAAAACCCTAGCGGAACAGATAGTAAAACGAGCTAAAGAAAAGGGTGAGGTTCCTCTCGGGGTTGAAGGTGAAGACTCCGCTGAATGGATTCTCGTCGATCTTTCAGATGTGATTGTGCACATTATGCAGCCTGCCGTACGAGAATTTTACAGTCTCGAAAAACTATGGACTACAGCAGAGGAAGTCCGGGAAAAACATGGCCATTAAAGTGCTGGCAGTCGGACGTAATATGCCGAATTGGGTCGATGAAGCGTTCCAAGACTATGCGAAACGACTACCGTCTGATTATGCTCTCAACCTGGTCGAAATCCGTCCAGAACCTCGTGGAAAAAATGAAAATATCCCGAAAATTATCGAACGTGAAGGTGAAAAGCTCCTAGACGCAATTCCTGAGCATCACACTGTGATTGTTTTAGATGAACGTGGGACAGCCTGGAATACTCAGCAACTCGCTAAACAACTTAAAACGTGGCGAGAAGAACAGCTAAAAATGTGTCTAGTGATCGGAGGACCGGATGGTTTATCCGACGCCTGCCGTAAACGTGCTCACTCTATTTGGTCTCTATCTCCACTCACCTTGCCTCATCCTCTGGTGCGTGTCATCATAGCTGAGCAAATTTATCGTGCATGGAGTATTTTAAATAATCATCCCTATCACCGAGCTTAGATAGTGCATACTCATGGTGGAGAAATGTAAGGTATGGCCCCGCGCCTAACGATTAAAAATTATCATTTGGAAGCGAATTTGTTCACGCAGCGCGTGTTCATTGCCTGCATTATCATTATTGTACTCACTTTTTTACTGATCACTCGACTGTTTTATCTGCAAATTATTCAACACAATCGCTACACGACACTTTCTTTACAAAATCAACAAGTACTTATTCCGATTGAACCAAATCGAGGGCTTATCTACGACCGCAATGGCGTATTGTTAGCCGAAAATATTCCGAGCTTTAGTTTAGATGTTATTCCTGACCATGTGCCCGATATTCGCAAAACGTTAGCTGAATTAAGTACCTTATTTGATATCGACGAAGAAGCCATTCAACAATTTTTTAAACAACGACG
>CAYUMZ010000140.1:0-5477 GCA_964446105.1 uncultured Gammaproteobacteria bacterium
TCGCTCTACTGTGAAGAAAAGCGGCGCAGCTATTGAAGGTGCACCTGATTCATCGTCAACCACACCGCAGAGCCCATCTCTTGCAAAAAGAGAAAGCCCCAGATCAGCAGGCAGCGGCATCATTTCAAAGTTAATCGGAACATCGACCCATAAAGTAGCGACTGGAGTGCCTTTCTCTACTGAACCTTACGACCCAACACCACCTGAACAGCCCGCATCTTCATCATCAACTTCACAACAAACCTTACCCCCAGCTAAAAAAGCAAACTCCGAATTATCAGGCAGCGGCACAATTTCGAAATTGACAGGAACACCGTCCTCACCAAAAGATCAGCAAAAACCAAAGTCTCCAGAAGATCATAAAGTAGCAACTGGAGTGTCTTTCTCCACTCCTTACGACCCAACAACATCTGAAAAGCTCGCTTCTTCATCTTCTAAACGCAGCTCACAAATCTTTGATGCAAGACAAGATTTTGTACCTACAAGCTCTCCTCCAACAGAGAGAAAACCTTCTGGATCAACTTCTGCTTCTCCGAGAAACGGAAACTCATCAGACCGACCACCCCCTCCTAAGACAGCCCCAGCATTACCGACGCAAAGCAGTTCCACCCCAGAAACCGCAACCGCAAATTCAGGAATACCCGCGCCGCAGGCTGGCACGGGAAATAAAGCTGTTCCACAAACTGGAGTTATTACATCGACTGCAGCTGCTAACCCCTCACCTTCGCCGCGCATTGAAAATACAGATGTTAAAGGAAAGGCTGGTGCTTCTGTACAATCTCCTAGAGCAGCTTCACCCACCCCTCCTCCCCGCGTCGACAAAAAAGAAGAGACTAAACCAGCTATTGCTTCTAGTGCTACCACAGATCCTCCCAAAGTAGTTCCAACATCCACTTCGCCGCGCGCTGAAATTAAACAGGACAAAGAACCTGAAAAACCTCCAGTTGTTAAAACTGTGTCTACTTCGGGTACTTCTGAACAATCTCCTAGAGCAGCTTCACCAACCCCACCTCCCCGTGTTGACAAAAAAGAAGAGGCTAAACCACTCATTGCTTCTGGTACTGCTACAGATCCTCCCAAAGTAGTTTCAACATCCACTTCGCCGCGCGCTGAAATTAAACAGGACAAAGAACCTGAAAAACACAGTGCAGCTGCCCCAGCAAAGAGCGACTCTCAACAGAAAAAAGAATCCGCTGATAAAGATGCTTCTTCACCTAGAGCAGAAGTTACTTCTGATATCTCATCCGAAACTGCTGGAGTAGATAAGAGATCAATTAAACGAAAAGACATGATGGCCTTTTGGGAAAAAGGATCTAATTCACCCAGTGCGAGTAGAAGAAGTGGCGCGATTGAGCCGCCCGCAACATCACCTAGACAGGTTCCTTCATCACTCGTAGCACCCACTTCTGTCGCCACCAAAGACACTGGAACTAACTCTACCGCACCTGCACAAAAATCTGCTGTGCCAGCAAGTTCAGAAAAACTCTCTGATCTCAATCTGAAAAAACCACACGAACCACTTAAAAACAATGAAGAAGTCACTTCGGCTACAGACAAAACATCTTCTACTACACCCGCTAAAAAAGAAACTCCAACACCAGCAGCATCAGTTAAACCACCTGAGGCATTACCTAGCTCCCCCAGATCAGTATCAGAAACTGTTACTTCCCTCACTCAAGACCCTCCCGCTACGAGTAATAAACTCGCTGACGCACCGACTAAATTAGAAACTCCTCCAGCCGCAGTATCAGTTAAACCACCTGAAGTAGTAGCAAGCTCCCCCAGACCAGAACCAGGAAAAGAGTCAACTCTCAAAAATGATTCTGCAACCACTAGGGTAACCAAAGGATCTGAACAACCTAAAGAGCCAGAAAAATCTCAAAAACTCATTACAGATGTAACAGTAGCTGGTACTCCACCTGAAGAACTTGTTTCTGAGAAACCTCCTGCCAAAACTGCCCCCGCAGATCCACTAGTACTGAGCGGGCGACCGCGAGCCGGCACAGGACCCGACAAAAGTAACGCAGTCAAAAAACCCCCCGTCCCCAGACCTGTTCCCGTTGGAGCCAAAGTAGATCCTAACGTACTTGCTAGAGTTTCAGGCGCAAAATCTCCACCTTCCTCACCTCCTGTCTCTCCTAGATCATCACAAGCCACTGCAAGTGACAGCAAATTTGAAAAAAAACGTGAAGAAGTTTCAGTAGCACAACCTCCAGAAGTTCCGAAGGAAATTCCAGCATCATCATCTACAAGCCCAAGAGAGGCAGCAGTAAGTGCAAGCCAAACAGATGCAGCTTCCAATAAAACACTAGCATCAAATGGGACCACTGGATCAGCATCAGGAAATAAACCAACTCAAGAAACGCATAAATCTTCTTCAGAACAACAACAGAAAAAATCTGAAGTTACTACCAACCACACGGGAAACAATACATCAGGCTCAGACTCAACAGCTACTGCTGCCACTCATCAACAAGATGAGCACACACACGGTATTGATGAAAACAAACAAAAGGCTTCAGTGCCACAGCATGAATCAGGTTCAAACCTACCAGATAAAACCACCTCCTCCTCACCTCTCATATCCAGACTACAAAGAGAAGCTCTGCGAGACCAGTATAAAGGAGGTGGTCCTAGCGCCCTTGCAACAGTTGCCCGAAAAACTACACTGACCGCTATTGGTCCCAACACAAGTAAACAAAGACCAACACCTGCAACGACACAGCCAAGACAATCGCTAGAAGAAATTCTTGCAGAAGCTGAAAAATTAGACAAAAGAGATAATCAACCAATATCGCCCGCCCCATCCGCCGCGCTACCTAAAACACATCTTGAATTTTTCCAGAAAATTAAAAGCACTACCGATAAATCTGCAAAACTTTACAATGATGAAAACATTTCTGAGATTCAAATGGCTTTAGCAGACAATCCTGATATCAGTATTGTGTTATTACAAAATAATAACATCGGCCCTCGCGGAGGGTTTAGATTATGTAGAACCCTTTTAGATCATAAAAAACTCACAACTCTATTTATGTCTAATAACCCAACACTGTTTAACGAAATTACTAAAGATACGGAAGATCATAAAGAAGGTTTAATAGGTCACGCATGCATTCAAGCATTCTCTAATAAATTAATAGCTCGGCATACCTCTCTAAAACATCTGATGATTGACGAGTGCGGGCTTGGAACATTTGGAGCTATATTTCTCGCCAATGGACTAAAACAAAACGAGACATTAAGGTCTCTTGATCTTCGTTATAATGAAATTGGGGATGAGGGCATTAAGCGTATATGTGAAGCACTGAGCAATCACAAATCAATAGAATCGATCTCAGTATCAGGCAATCAGCTTACTAATGTGGGCGGGGAAGCACTCCTAAGTTTGTTACGGACAAACAAAAACATTATAACGTTAGAATTCTGGGAAGATGCGGACTCTTTTGACCCTACACGTGAAGAAAAAATTGAAAATAGCTTTTCACCAGAAGTAACTGGCGCTTTAAAAGCAGCGATTGAAAGCAATCAAAAAAGTGCCGGAAGATCAATTCAAAAAAAATAGTAACTTTATTTTTGGAAACGACAATTAACTAAGAGGTGAAATGTGGAAGGGAAAAGAGTTTCATTTGCAAAAGTTGAAAAAAAAATTAGCTCTGAGACAAAAGCAAAGATCGACATTATACGCAAGTGCTTTATAAAAATATATCACGACTTACCATTAGGTTGCTTAGAAGAAGAGCCCGACCTTGATGAGGATAGCTTTTCATCTAAAAAATGGAACATTACACCGCGTAAAAATAAAACCAAAGATCAAATCAAAAGCCCTCTGGCACTTAGTATTCCACAATTAATTCAGAACATTTGCCAAACCGCACTGGATACTCCTGATAATTATGCAGTTAAATTGATGTTTTATGAGTTTCTACAGTGGTTAAAAAGCACCCTCGAAGAAATCTTTGAAGAGAAAGATACTTTAACTAAAATTAAACTGAGAGCAGCCTACATCACAGCTATATTGCAAACAAATCTAATATCCCATGAGAAAGATGAAAAAACACGCCAACAGCTCGAAATTATAAAAAGGGCTTTACAAAAAACAATTCCAGACTCATCACTTATTCAACTTAAAATTCAGCTCATAAATCTCGTTAAAAATGGCAAAGCAACTCTAGAGACCAGCCTACACTTTTTGCATGCTCTTCTCTCCAATACCGAACCCACCACAATTCCTGAACTTTCAACATTAGATCCGAAAGACGATTTTTTTACACAGTGTTCTAATAAAAAAAGCGGGCGACTACTCTCCACATTATTGCTAGAATCACCACTTAAAGAAATTTACAAAGAAAAAGAACAATTGCAAAAACCTTCGCCAAGAGCTTTATTATCGACGGGCTTACACAGAAAATCGAGTATAAAACAAATCAGAATCTCAAATCCTTTCATTGCATGTGTCAATGATGTATATTCACTTAGGATCCCTATTACTGTTTTGAACCACTATCAATACAATCTGAATACATTACCACTACAATATTTTAATTGCCAAAATGGTATGACGCCTACAGATCTCGGCATTTATTCTCCTTTTCTGAACGAGCCAACCATTAATTTTTTTATCTATACTCACGCCCTACTCTATGAACTATCAAGAGTTTTATTATCCTGTAAAGAAGCCTTAGATCTCATGGAAGAAGATTACGATCTACTAGAATATCTACAAATTAATGCTTGCTTCACAGAAATCATGAAAATATTTAACGACCTTCTGACCGATCTTCAATCCAATATGAATTATCTTGTCAGCACCGCCGAAAAAACCTTCAGCGCTTGCGCAACAAATAAAAGTATGAAAGATCCCTATAACGCAACATGGATGAAAAATTTCGGCACTATTTCAATAAGAAAAAAGGAGTTCGATGCGGTATTATCAGCCAGCTGCACATCAGCAAATTCAATTTGTGAAATCGCCAAAAGAATTCCAATGGAATCAAGACAAAATACAGTCATCCAGAAATTGATGCAATTTGAACAAGCCGTTTCATTACAGAATAAAGAAATTAACGCTATTTTAACGAAACTAAAGAAACCCGTTATACAATCTCCGCAAACAAGCCCTCGCACGAACGCTCCAGAAAGCCCAACAATTACAAGAAATTCTGGCCCAGCCGAACCTCCAAAAAAAAATACAAATGGTAGACGACGAACACGGCAACTGAATATAAATGATAGCCTTGAGACAAGACGCCGCGATGGCAAATCTAATATCATAACCGTACCTTTTGAAATTCCCGAGCCTAAAGTTGTCGAGACATCCGACGAAATTTCAAAAAATACTGCGGGTGAAAAATTATCTCCAGCCCCCGTAGCAACAAGGAGACCCTCCCCCCCGAGTTCTCCCCCATCACTTCCGAAATCAGAATCGTCAAGCCCGATTTCAAGAGTAGGCCTAGGCTCACCTGTCATGCCAAGAA
>CAYUMZ010000141.1:0-2245 GCA_964446105.1 uncultured Gammaproteobacteria bacterium
GCATGCCGGCAAATAATTGACCTTCCCAACCGACAGTTCCAGATTCTAATGCTGCCCTTTCCGTTTGTGATAAAGTGGGCATCAACTTGCCCATGTCTTTATATACAGACGCCATAAATCGTTGTTGTAATTGTTTATCAAATAAAATTGCACACCCAAGGCCAAACAGCACCCAGCAAATCAACATCATGATGAGATTAATATGACTCAAAGCACTCAACAGGATTAAATAAAATCCAATCCCGACAGCAAATACCGACCGGCTTGCTCGGTGATATCCCAGCAGTCCCACAACGCCGAAAAACAACACTATCCATGTTAGTGAATGCATAATAAATCCTTTTAGAGATACCTATGAATGCAAGTATATCAGATTTAGGCCAACTACAAAGACTGCTTAATTGCTCAAAATCCGCCATTAAACATCGACTGCAAAGGCTTACTGGACTGAATATAAAGGATTTTTTGAAAAATCCTTTATATTCAACGCATTAAGCCCTTTTGCTGCGTTATTTGATGATGGGTTTTGGTAGCAAATCAACTACTGTATTGAAGCAAACTCTGGTAATGAGATACTTAATCATTCTCAACTCAATCTTAAACGTCGAATTTTGCGGCGAAAAGATATTACGCTTGACGTACAACGTAATATCTGCTATAAGGAATTAATAATGATTCGAAGCTTTAAATGTAAGCATACCCAGTTGATTTATGAAGGTGATTGCGTGAATAAATGGAGATCTATTCATAAACAAGCCGAGAAACGCTTACTCATTTTAGATATGGCGACGTGTTTGCAAGATTTAAAAGGGTTACCCAGTAACCGATTTGAAGCATTGTATGGCAACCGTAGAGGTCAATACAGCATTCGAATAAATCTGCAGTGGAGAATCTGTTTTAGATGGGTTGAAAATGAACCCCATGATGTGGAAATTGTTGACTACCATTAAATAGTATGAGGTTGAAAAAATGGCAAATAAGATAAGATTAATTCATCCCGGCGAGATTTTGCGAGAAGAGCTCGAAGCAATACAACTGTCAGCAAATAATTTTGCACAAAGATTGTCAGTTCCGACTAATCGCATTACCGCTATTTTAAATGGTAATCGAAGTATAACTGCAGACACAGCGATTCGCCTTGCACGTTTCTTTGACACCTCACCTGAATTCTGGCTAAATTTGCAAAGAGACTATGATCTAAAACTCACTTTGAATACAGTGGGTAAAAAAATTGAGCATGAAGTTATACCCTATAAAAGAGCTGCTTAAGATAACTCTGTCATTGTTAATTATGTTATTACCAGAAGTTGTATCAGTGTCAATGACAAAAGCAGGCAAATCCTTTTTTGTTGAAGCATCACCCTTCCGACAATAAATCCGGCTTATCGCTGAAAACGGAATCAACACCCCACTCAAAGAGTTCATGAGCTCGCCAGGGTTCATTGACCGTGTACGCTAAAACATATTTCACGTATTTTTTTAACTCGATGACCTTCTCGGGTGACAAAATTAAATGATTAACTGAAACTGATTGGCATCCGTAGTCGGTTAGCCATTGTTGCCAAGGTTCATTCCATTCATGAATAACAGTGCCTAAACATAATTCTGGAGCGATTTGGTGGACAACTTTTAAACAAATTTCAGATTGAGTCGATATCATGGGTGGGCGCTCTAATACTGGCCAAATTTGATTGAGAATCGCAATAGATTTTTCAGCGGTTTCGACTTCTTTTCCCAGAGTGGGTTTAATTTCCAGGTTAATATGCATGTTTAATTTTTTTAGTAAGGATAACAATTCTTGCAAAGTAGGCACGGGTTCTTGGGCATATTGTTTTCCAAACCAACTTCCTGCATCAAGCTGAGCGATATCTTTATAATCCGTTTCTGCGACTAAGCGTTTTTTACCATTAGTGGTTCTTCGCAAAGTATCATCATGCATAATGATGGCCTCGCCATCCGCCGTGAGCATGACGTCAAATTCTACCCATTGAGCTCCCATCGAATGCGCTTTACGCATTGAAGCCAACGTATTTTCGGGTGCATACGCACTGGCACCTCGATGGGCGATCACGCGAGATAGATGTAAATCTTTTGACATAGCTATAGTCCTTCATATTTTCAAATTTAATCATTTTAACACACTATTTTGACTGAATCGCGACGCAATAACGGAGTGGCAAAATCACCTACACAGATCTCACCTTAAGCTCTTCCGCTCAATAGGCCATCCATAGCCCATCCCTAT
>CAYUMZ010000141.1:2255-5382 GCA_964446105.1 uncultured Gammaproteobacteria bacterium
AGATCTGTGTAGGTGGGTGGTACCAGCGGAGATCAAATCCCCTGCTATACTTCACTGTAAACCGCCTATAGGTAAGAGTACAGGGTCACCTGCACTTGCCAATAGGCTAGGCTTCCGTTAAAGTGCGACTCACATGAAGTCGACAGGCATGTATAAGGGGATAAACAATGGGGAGAATGGCGAATGCCACAAGCGGTAATGTCTGATCGAGACATCTTTGAATATGCCAGCTACCTCGGGTTTGGTGAAATCAACATGGAAGTCGACCATTCTACGGGCATGCACGCCATCATCGCTGTCCACAGTACAAAGCTTGGCCCTGCCATCGGCGGTACTCGGTTTGTCCATTATGTTTCCAGTAATGAAGCCATTATCGATGCCCTACGCCTAGCCGCCATGATGACGTATAAAGCGGCCATTTGTGGTCTAAAACACGGCGGCGGCAAATCTGTCATTATGAAATCTGGCGAAATTAAAAATCGAAAAGCATTATTTGAGCGCTTTGGAAAGTTCGTCCATAAAATGGAAGGGCGTTACATTGCCGCAATGGATAGCGGAACGACCACCGCTGACATGGATGCCATATTTAAAAATACGGATTTTGTCACGTGTAAATCCGACGAACCCGGAGGTGGTGACCCTTCTCGACACACGGCTCTTGGTGTATTACGAGGAATTCAGGCAGCCGTAAAATTTAAAATGGGGTTAGATAATTTACATAATGTTCATGTCGCGATTCAGGGTGTTGGGAATGTTGGTTACTCATTAGCGAAATTATTGCACAAACAAGGCGCTAAATTAACAGTTTGTGATGTCAACCATGAGACTGCGCGACGATGTGTCGATGAATTTGGAGCGAAAGAAGTTGAGATAGGTGCAATTTATGATGTTGCGTGTGATGTTTTTTCACCGTGTGCTTTAGGTGAAAGTATCAATCCTAAAACAATTGATCGACTCAAATGTAAAATTGTTGCAGGTTCTGCCAATAATCAGCTTTCTCATCGTTCACTGGGAGAAGTTTTACATCAACATAATATACTTTACGCACCCGATTTTTTAATTAATTCCGGTGGATTAATTCATGTCGCTGAAGTGTACGATCATGGCGATCATGAACGTGCTGAGCAACAAATCTTTAATCTTTACGATGAAACTTTACAAATTTTTGAACGCGCTCAAGCTGAAAATAAATCCACGAATTTAATTGCCCGTGCGATCGCGGAAGAAAGACTCAATGATTAAGGAAAAGAATGAAAACTGTTGCTGAATTTAAAATACAATTTCATCAATATTTAAATGAGGATGGCCAGGTTGTTCAAACACTTCCTGCGTTTGCACAGGATCATAATCATTTAATTCAATTATATACTTCAATGCAACGAACGCGTTTATTGGATGCAAAAGCAGTTCTAATGCAACGAACAGGAAAAATGGGTACGTATCCTTCCTCGCTGGGGCAAGAGGCCGTAGCGACGGGATTGGGCGATGCGATGAAACCTGAAGATGTGTTTTGTCCTTACTATCGTGATCAAGGCGCATTACTCGAGCGCGGTGTTACTCTTACTGAAATTTTAAGTTATTGGGGTGGAGATGAACGAGGCGCAGATTTTCAGGTACCGCGCGAAGATTTTCCTACGAGCGTACCTATCGCAACTCAATGTTTGCATGCGTGTGGTGTCGCCTACGCTTTTAAATATCGCAAACAACCACGAGTGGCTGTGACTTCATTGGGTGATGGGGGCACATCAGAAGGTGCTTTTTACGAGGCCGTTAATCTCGCAGGTATTTGGAATTTGCCTGTGGTATTTGTGATTAATAATAATCAATGGGCTATTTCGGTTCCACGAAATATTCAAACACACGCTCAAACGCTCGCTCAAAAAGCGATTGCAGGCGGTATTGAAGGCGTTCAAGTGGATGGAAATGATGTGATCGCCGTGCGCGAAATTATTGGACGTGCAGTAGAAAAAGCGCGTACTGGACAGGGCCCAACGGTGGTTGAAGCTCTCACTTACCGTTTATCTGATCACACCACTGCAGACGATGCAAAACGCTACTGGAATGAAGAAGTTGTGAAATCAGCTGCAACCAAAGAACCTGTAATACGACTTCGAAAATATCTCACCGATCAAGGTGCGTGGAGTGATGAAAAAGAAAAACAATTAATTGATCAACTTTCACAAGAATTAGACCAAGCTCTTAAAGAGTACGCGAGCAAAACACCGCAACCCCCTGAAAATATTATTGATTTTACTTTTAAAGAATTACCCGAAGCCATGCTCGATCAACGCGAACAATTGCTCGGAGGACAAAATGGCTGAAATTACACTCGCTGAAGCAATCACGCAGGCTCTCGCGTATGAGATGCAAGCTGATAAAAATGTTGTAGTTTTTGGTGAAGATGTTGCCACCAATGGCGGCGTTTTTCGTACTACATTAGGTCTTTTACAAAAGTTTGGCCCCGAACGCGTACTCGATACTCCCCTCGCCGAAGGCATGATTGGCGGTATGGCCATTGGGATGGCGACACAAGGATTAAAACCCGTTGCTGAATTTCAATTTGAAGGTTTTATGTACCCTGCCTTCGATCAAATTGTTAGTCATGCCAGTCGAATGAGAACCCGAACCCGCGGGCGTTTAACCTGCCCCGTCGTGTATCGAGCGCCTTGGGGTGGTGGTATCCATGCGCCTGAACATCATTCTGAAAGTAATGAAGCCTATTTTGCCCACATCCCAGGCATACGTGTGGTCATCCCCTCTTCCCCAGCTAGAGCCTATGGATTGCTTTTAGCAGCCATACGAGATCCTGACCCCGTTGTTTTCCTCGAACCTAAACGCATTTATCGCATGGTTAAACAAGACGTGCCTGATAATGGGCAAGCTTTGCCTTTAGACCAATGTTTTGTATTACGCGAAGGTTCTGATATTACATTAGTGACGTGGGGCGCTTATACGATTGAATCCTTACAAGCCGCTGAACAATTAGCTCAAGAAGGCATTCAAACTGAAGTCATCGATTTAGCGACCATCAGTCCTATTGATAGTGCAACAATTTTAGAATCAGTTGAAAAAACAGGGCGCTTAATGATTGTTCATGAAGCACCTAAAAATTGTGGTGTAGGTGCAG
>CAYUMZ010000142.1:0-5353 GCA_964446105.1 uncultured Gammaproteobacteria bacterium
AGATGTTTTTACAATCGGGATTTTTCCTGAAAAAATTCCACGATATCGCGGTGTAATCATTTTAGATTTTGCGGGAAGATTTGCCCATAATTGAAATCCAAACATTTGCCCAATTCGATTTCCTTTAGGCATTTCTTGATGAATAATTCCGCTTCCCGCCGTCATCCATTGAACATCACCCGCTTTAATATGACCTTTATTTCCCATACTATCACCGTGTTCAACATCACCATCAAGAACATAGGTGATAGTTTCAATTCCACGATGTGGGTGCCAAGGAAATCCTGCAAGATAATCAGCCGGATTTTCAGAGCGAAAATCATCTAATAATAAAAAAGGATCAAGTAACGGGACTTCATGAAAACCAAATGCTCGTCTTAAATGAACACCCGCACCTTCAATGGTGGGCTGGCTCTGCCATACTTTTTTGATAGCTCTTGGAATTTGAACAGTATCCACATCGAACTCCTTTTCGATTCAGAAACCTATTCAAAGTATAGGTCGCCGATTAAAGTTCTGCAAATCGAAGCGCAAACTGTTCCAAACTATCGAAAATTTCAATCCCCTCGAGTCCGAGTCCTTTATCTTGAGTCATTTTTCCTCGGCCCGTTCTCACTAATACAGAAGAGCAACCAACAGCGGCGGCTGCCTGAATATCACGCAGGGCATCTCCTACGGCAATTGCTTTTGACCAATCAACATTAAATTGATTTTTAATTTGATTGAATAATCCGGGCTTGGGTTTTCGACAGTCGCAATTTTCATCTGGAGTATGAGGACAATAAAAGATAGCGTCAACATCACAATGTAATTCTTTTAAAAGATCACGAAATTTATTGTGAATATCTGCGAGAATCTCATGAGTATAATATCCACGACCAATTCCTGATTGATTCGTTGCCACCACAACGGTATGTCCTGCTTTTTTTAGTGAAGCAATAGCGGATAAACTACCTGGAATAGGTATCCATTCATCAGGTGATTTAATATATTCATCAGATTCATAATTAATAACGCCATCTCTATCCAATACAATAAGCATTACTCACTCCAAGCAATTAAAATTAAAAAATCATTAAAAAACTTAAAGGAAATCTTAGATCAAAATATTTCCAAGCATTAGCCATTCTCGAGGTGCGTTGACAAAAGCGGAAACAGGAATAGGTTTCCCACCCGCTTCTTGTAATATTTTTAAACGTATAATTCCATCGCCTGTTGCGACATCAATACCTTCATGAGTCATCGCAAGAATTTTACCCGGCGTGCTCGTATTTTTTTCAGGCAACAATTCTGCTTGCCAAATTCTTAAATGATGTTCGCCACATTCTGTATAAGCAATAGGCCATGGATTTAATGCGCGAATTTGTCGCTCAATTTTCGCGGCAGATTGAGCCCAATCAATTTTTCCATCTTGTTTGCTGAGTTTATGTGCGTAAGTCGCTTTTGAGTCATCTTGAATAGTGGGATTTAATTCATCTTTCTCCATTGCCATTAATGTTTTGATTAATGACTTGGCTCCTAATTCTGCTAAACGATCATGCAAAATTTGTCCAGTATCTTCAGATAAAATAGGGCAACTTTCTCGCATCAGCATAGGCCCCGTATCTAATCCAGTAGCCATTTGCATAATCGTGACACCCGTTTGTGCGTCGCCTTCCATAATAGCGCGCTGAATGGGAGCCGCACCTCGCCATAACGGAAGTAACGAAGCGTGTACATTAATACAACCCAAAGTTGGAGACTCTAACACTGTCTTAGGCAATATTTGTCCGTACGCAACAACGACCATCAGATCTGCTTGCCACTTTTTTAGCTCAGCTTGGACCTCTGGATCACGCATTGTTGTCGGTTGTAATACGGGAATATTTTTTGACAAAGCAAGTTGCTTCACAGGGCTCATCGCTAAATGACGCCCTCGCCCCGCAGGACGATCAGGCTGTGTGTAAACCGCGCATACAGAATGTTCAGAATTAATGAGTGCACGAAGAGTGGGTAAAGCAAAATCCGGAGTTCCAGCAAAAATAATCTTATATGGCATAAAAGACCCCTTAATATTTGGTCCACCGACGCCATTTATCTATTTTTTTATCCACTCGTTGACGTTTTAATCGCGATAAATGATCAATAAAGATTTTTCCATTGAGGTGGTCGATCTCATGCTGTAAACATTTGGCCCAATAGCCTTCAACTTCCAATTCTATAGGTTTACCATATCGATCTTGGGCTTTCACTTTGACTTTCAATGCTCGGCCAACTGTCTCGTAAACCCCACCGGGCACAGACATACAGCCTTCAGCTTCATCATAGAGTTCCTCAGACCGCCAAACAACTTCAGGATTGACCAAGCACAATGGCTCGTTTTTTTCGCGAGAAAAATCTATCACGGTGATGGCTTTAGGATTTTCAAAATCCAGCTGGGTCGCAGCCAACGCCGCACAATTTTCAGTGTTGTAATGCGTTTCAAACATATCGTCGATAATTTTCTGCAGCGCATCATCAAAGACTTCTACTTTTTCAGCCTTTTTTTTCAATCGCGGATCTGGGTATTGTAAAATACGTATCATTGTCATAACAAAACCATCTTTATTGCTAGTAAACAGAAGCAAAAATCATACCTGACAAGCCCTCTGGATGGCAAGGCGTCTAGCACTTCATCATTGACAGACAGACCACTAGTATCCTCCCCCAAGCCAATCGTATAGCGTTAATTTTGCTCTCATTAAAAAAATTATTAACTTCAAAATTAATTACTTAAATAGAAATAATTTAAAAAACTCGAAAAAATAGTTGTTTTTTTAATTTTCTTTTGATAGGATCCAATTTTATCAGTTCGACATTCTTAACCCAAACTGATTTTGTCAAACTCTGCAAAGAACCTTTCTTTTTTTGACACACCGCTGCCATTTGCGAAATTCTTTGCACCTTTTGAAATTTATTTGTAACTATACCCACCCCCAAAGATTGGGCTGGCCAAGTTGCATCTAGTAGCACGTAGTTACGTCAACTTTTTAGCTGAGTATTCATCAATGCAAAGTCATAAATATCTGAAATTAGCGCCGTTATTTCTTGTCCTCGTCATAGATACCATGGGCATGGGTATTATATTCCCCATCCTAGGCCCATTATTTATGGGAACAACCGACAGCATATTACCTCTGAGCGCTTCACTAGCCGCTCGTCAATTTTGGTATGGCGCAACATTAGTATCGTGGTCGGTATTAATGTTTATCGGCGCACCTTTTTTAGGCGATTTATCGGATCGAATGGGACGCAAAAAAGTGCTGCTATTAGCTTTGGGTGGCACAGCATTAGGATTTGCAATTTCCGCGTTAGGCGTCGATTTAAAAAATGTGTGGGTTTTAATGTTGGGAAGAGTTTTCGCCGGATTTTTTGCGGGCAGCCAACCTATTGCACAAGCCGTTATTGCAGACGTGAGTACTGAACATGATAAAGTCCATAACATGAGCTTTATTATTGTTGCAAATTGTCTCGGCTTTATATTTGGACCTATCATTGGGGGATATTTTGCCGATAATAAACTGGTCTCATGGTTTACTTTTAGCACGCCTTTTTATATCGCAAGTTTATTAGCGATTATTAATGCTGCATTATTACTCTACACATTGCGTGAAACCGTTCAACCGAAAGCGGGTGTTAAACTTAGTTTGGCTCGCGGAATTACTGTGTTCAAAGAAGCCTTTACCAATAAAAAAATCCGTGCTTTATCGTTTGTTTTATTTTTAACAGAAGTGGCATGGGCATTATTTTTCCTTTATATCCCTATTTATCAAGTTGAAATGTATCAGTACAACAACATTGACATCGCGCATTTCATGTCCTATTTAGGTCTTTTATTTGCTATTGGATTGACTTTGGTCATAAGGCTTTTTGTAAAATTTATGCGACTTGAGCCTATTGTCGTACTCATGATGATTGTGATGGGTATTGCAGAATCATTCGTCACGCTAACCAATGAAAATAGCATGTGGATTTTAACGGCATTGGTGACTATTCCAAGTGCGTTAGGTTATTCCATCATGATTACCGTATGTTCCAATGCAGTGTCTGCTCAAGAGCAAGGTTGGATCATGGGAATTACTAGCAGCGTCACAGCAGCCGCTTTCGGGCTCAGCTCTGCTGCCGCTGGAACGCTGGGATTATTTGGCGCAGCAGTGCCTTTTGTTACTGCGGGTGCAGCTGCTATCCTCAGTGCAGGTATTCTTTATATATGGGACAAGAAAAATCCTGTGCATGAGCATCGAAAGTTGGAAGCGCATGACACCCAGATACTGCATAAATAAACTATTCGATATCCAGGTGCAAGTGTACTTTCAATACCCAGTTTTATTTCAGGCACTACGAGTAGAAAATTATAAAAATGATTTTTAAACTTCTTGTCTATGAATATTACACACCAAGAAGATTTACGTTACTGGCTCGCCTTATCTTTGGCGACGAATCTTACTGCGCACCGCTTTCATGAGTTAATTAAAAAATTCGGCTCTCCTAAATCCGTGTTGGAGTCGGATAACTTCACAAAAAAAAGTTTGGGATTGAGCGATACAGTCACGCAATATTTACTTGAACCCAACTGGCAACGAGTCGACGCGCATCTGGCCTGGGCTGAAAAAGACCCTGATCACACAATCATTCCCTTTATAGACCCTCGCTACCCACAACAGTTGCGCGAAATTTCAGATCCCCCACCCACCCTCTTTGTAAGAGGCCAACCTGAAACACTACTCCAACCTCAAATCGCATTGGTTGGAAGCCGCAATCCAACCCCTATGGGCCGTGAAACCGCTTTTGCGTTCGCCCAGGCCCTGACCGATGCCGGTCTAACGATCACTAGCGGCATGGCTCTTGGCATTGACGCAGCGAGTCACCGCGGGGCTTTAGAGGCAAAAGGCCGAACGATTGCAGTATTTGGGAATGGGGTTGATGTGATTTATCCTTCATCTCATCGAAAACTCGCCTCAGAAATCGCCCAACACGGAGCCCTCGTTAGCGAATTTCCTTTGAGCACCCCATCTATCGCAGCCTATTTTCCGCAGCGGAACCGCATCGTTAGCGGTTTAAGCCTAGGTACCCTTGTTGTTGAAGCCGCGGCCCGCAGTGGCTCGCTGATCACTGCCCGCCTTGCTACAGAGCAAGGTCGTGAGGTTTTTGCCATTCCAGGCTCTATTCATTCTACGACAGCCCACGGATGCCACATTTTACTCCGAAATGGGGCTAAACTTGTAGAAACCGCCGCCGATATCTTGGAGGAGATAGCCCAGTTTCTACCCCTATTTACTAGCAAATCTACAAAAAGATCCTATAATAATTCACAGAATCATCTTGATGAAGAGAT
>CAYUMZ010000143.1:0-5325 GCA_964446105.1 uncultured Gammaproteobacteria bacterium
TTGATCGATCATATCACATAAACAGTGAATGATTAATAAGTGAACTTCTTGAATTCGCGCGGTGCGAAATGATGGAACACGAATTTCAATATCATTTGGTTTTAATAATTCAACGAGTGCTCCGCCATCTTTGCCCGTTAGTGCAACGACTGACATTTGTCGGTCATGTGCAGTTTCAATCGCGCGTAAAATATTGAGCGATTGTCCGCTTGTAGAAATGGCTAATAATAAGTCGCCAGTTTGCCCAAGCCCTTTTATTTGTTTTGAGAATATTTCGGCGTAGCTGTAGTCGTTTGCGATAGATGTGAGCGTTGAGGTGTCTGTTGTGAGGGCGATGGCAGGTAAGCTGGGGCGTTCTCGTTCATAGCGATTAAGCATTTCCGATGAAAAATGTTGGGCGTCACCTGCAGAACCGCCATTACCGCAGGTCAGGATTTTGTTGTTATTCATCAAGCATTGCACCATGGCTTCGCCAGCCGTGGCGATTACCGGAGCCAATTGTTCAGCAGCTAAACGCTTAGTGTCCGCACTATCAAGCATATGCGTTCTAATCCGATCGACGGTGCTTGTGATGTCTTGTGTCTGCATGGTTGTTTCTTGAATTCCTAATCTGGGAGGGTCATTGTAGCGAATCTCATGGGGCTTTGATAGGGTCTCAGTACTCTGGTTCTTATCAGCATGCGTTCCAGGAGTTTATGCAACATTCTGGTGGCTATGAATACTCGCCGTGTAATCTCAAAATTTCATCTATAGATGACACAATTGATAAAACTATGATAAATGGGCGAATACTTACAATCTCTATACTACTTTACCTTACAAATCTTATTGACAAAATGCTAGCGCATGGTAGTATTCACGTCAAAGGTGGATTCTTTAAATAAATTCCGATACGCGTGTACATTATAAAGTTACTCACGTCGTTGTTAAAAGGATGTTTAAAATTCTATTCGATTTTTTCTGAGGAGGTCATATGGAGCATAAGATAGAGATAGAAAAGCCGACTCGTGAGAGTCTGCCTATCCGTGTTTCTGTTCCAGAATCCTCTTCAGTGAGTCCAGCTACAATGTCCTCACTTTCAAGCAGCGAAGACTCAAGCTCCAATTCGCCTGTTGATACAACAAATTCTCAATTATCGTCATGGGGCATTTCTCAGCAGTCTAAAAAGAAAATAACTCCTCTCATAGAAAAACATATTAAACTGGAACTATGGGTTCAACAGTACACAGATAAAGGAATACCTGAATCAACAATGATTGTTAAGAGCAAAAATTACGAAGATTTTATTCCTGTACATAAAGAGCGACTAATTATTTATATGCCCATCTGTTTTGAAAACTATGCTTATGAAGCACCTAATTTTGAGAGGCTTCTCAGCGGGATAGTTAGTCGTTTCAAAGACAAGAAAGTTCATTTTGCATTCCTGGTTACGGATGAATTGAATCGACACAATTGGGCCAAAAAAGCGACTAAAACATCCCAGAAAACAGTTTCAGGCGGGGAGCCCGGAACCCCTGACGACAGCTCTGAGTCAAAGCATTCAAATGACGTCAGTCCGCGACGACCTAAATGTTTATATCGAAACAGGTCGTTTATAAAGAATGCTCAAAAAGAATCTGAAGAATGGCTTCGTGCGGTTAAGATGGATAGTGCATCGATTGATGAAACTACGAAAAGAATAGGTTGCGAACAAATTACCGTATTTTTTTGGAGCGAATTTAAAAAAGCAACAAACCTTAGAGAATTATTTTGTGTACGAATGAATCTTACAGAGAATACTAAAGAATTGCCTTTCGACCGAGCTCCATTGGATCTCGAAGCTTTCGGAAAATTTGTTGAATCGGAGCGGAAGAATGATCAAAGAGCGGGTGAAAATTTCAACCGTATTATCGAAGGATTACTTCGAGAACGTGCAGAAAAAGATTTTAGAATCTACGGAGATCAAGGTGCAAGAGCGAGACGAACTTGCAACGACGCTTACTTAACGGAAGAAGAAATTGTGCAAGCGAGGGTATTTTGGGAGATAGGAGACTGTTTTGACTTTTATATCCAACCTGAGCAGCAGGTTAAAGAGAAGGGTCGAGACAAACGAACACGAATATCTCCTTCCTTGGAATGGCATGATTGGTGGGCTCGTAAATTACTAGAAATGTTTACTGGCAAAATTGGTTTATTAAATCATCCCAAATGTTATAAATTCATGTCTGTGGCCTATTCTTCAAAATATATTGTGAAGTCTGCACCTGAGCCAGGTGAGAATAAAAGGGTAGATGATGAATTTTCTGATGAATTTCAAGAAGCGACTGAGATTCCTTTCGGTGGCGAAAAGGTTAAGCGAGATTCAAAGGTGATGGTGGTAGTAGATCCGGCGACAGGTCAGAAATTGTCTCCGAATTCTTCGCCTGGCAAGAAACCCAAAAACAGTGTTGATAGGGCTATCGCGCAAAAGGCTAATGGGGATTTGAATAATCTGCCAACTCGAGATAAGCATGCTGGGCCATCTGTATCTCCGGTAGTGCAGCGCAATCATTCTGGGGAATCTACAATTGTGGCAGTGTCGCATACGGTCGCTTTGTCTCCCACATCTGGAGTAAGTGAGCCGCATCAGGGTATGCAGGGTCAGGTTTCTATCTCACCTCCTGACGACGCAAGCAATAATAATCAGCAAGGTGATGCGGATAAACTCCAATTTCGAAAGTATCAATTAGCGTTTTCTATATCTAAATCAATTGCGAAAGTTCGTAAATACGGTATGCCAGACGAGACTGCGAAGGTCTTAGAGGAAGCTAAAGAACTTGCAGAAGCTTTGCCTATGATGGATTTACCTGCATTAGAAGTTATTCGTGCTCAGTTTGAGGCAGCCCAGGAACCAGTTGATAAGTTGGGCGGCAAATTTAAATAGTCCGCGAAATTGATTGAACCCGCAAGGGCAATCGGCACGTGAATGTACTGCCTTCGCCTACTTCGCTTTCAACGTTGATTGTCCCGCCCAGGCGTTCTACGATCTGACTAATAGTATATAAACCAAGTCCGCTACCAGGATATTTGCCGGAATAGCTCGAAACTAAGCGATTAAATTTTTTGAATATCTCGGAAAATTTATCTTTTGGAATTCCGATCCCTGTGTCACTTACCACAATATCAATCACAACATTCTCATTTTCGAGACTAACGAGTTTTAGTTCAACAGTCACGTTGCCCTGATCAGTAAACTTAACTGAGTTGCCAACAAGATTAAGTAAAATTCGCCGTATACCAGACAAATCACCGATTAAATGCTGAGGAATTTTCGGATCTATGCTCACGATCCATTGTAATTTTTTGAGCTCAATACGGGCACGCATTAATTCAGTGAGATCTTCCATTAATTGAGAGGGGTAAATTGGGCTGTCATCGATCTTTTCATTCTCAACATTTGAAACCACATCGATAATTTCATTCATCCACGTTAATAAACGCTGTGCTGATTGTCGTATGTAGCCGAGTGCTTCTTTTTTCTGTGGATCCTGCTCTTGAGACTCCAGCATATCAGAAAAACCCAGTATACCCATAAATGGGGTTCGAACATCATGACTAATGTTTAAAATGAATTCGGTTTTTGCTCGATCTAAAGCTTCTGCTTTTTCTTTTGCTTCACGCAAACTTTGTTCCAGTTTTTTTTCCTCGGTAATATCGATGGAAATTCCCATCATGCCTATAATATCGCCGTTATCATTGCGCACTGGCGCTTTGTTAGTAATATAAGTTGCAAGACCGCCATTAATATGAGGGCCTACTTCTTCTAAAATAATGCTCTCTCCGCGTGATAAAACGAGTAGATCGGGCTCTTCAAGTTTATCTGCCATTTCTTTTGGAAAAAGATCGTGAAGTGTTTTGCCGACTATGCTTGCGGCGCCTTGAGTATTTATCATGCGAGTATTCGCATCGTTGCAACCCAAAAAAACACCTTGTTTATTTTTCCAGTAAATATGGGTTGGAATATTAGAGGCCATTTGATTGAACATGGTTGCAATCTGATCGAAATAAGCCATGCTATCGATGTAAGATGATTTGGCATGTGTTTCTGATTGTAGTCGAGATTCTTTACTTGTAAGGTCGGTAATGTCAATTGCGAAAGTAGTCAATCCAATTAATTGATCGTTGTCATCAAATAATGGAGTTTTATAGCTTAAATAGATTTTAGTATTGCCTTCACTATCAATAAAATGTTCATGAAAGGATACCGTTTCTTGTTGCGTAAAAACCACTTGATCGTTTTCAATGATTTGCCTTGCCAAGGCGTGTGTCGTTAAATCGAAATCGGTTTTGCCGGATAATTTCTCTGAGGTTAAACCTACAAATTCTAAAAAATGCTGGTTGGCGCCCAGATAATGGCTATGCAGATCTTTCCAAAAAATATTGACCTTAAGGGCATTTAGTAGTTGAGAGTAATTAATTTGATGCATCATATATTTCTACTGCTACAGATCTTTGACATCCGTTTCCCTGTGCGCGGACTATACTGGTTATCAAAAAATATTTGCATATTAGATGAATTCATGGGTACCCCGAAATTTGATATAGCCTATCATATATCAGCTTCAATGTCATGCAATGTAGACCTAAATCCACCATCAAACGTCTACTTTCGCTACGAGATTTGATGGTGGATTTAGGTAGATCAATGAGGGGGTATAGAAGAGGACATTCTAGTATTAAGTGTGGTGTCATCCACCAAGTTAATAGGTTCTGTGGGTATCCATTCTTCTCCTCCTTGTCCTCAGGTCAGCAAAAGGCGCCTTTGATCCATTCCATGCTGGGTGGGTCGAGTGAGAAGTCCACGCCCACGACGTCGAATCGGCACGTTGTGTTAGCATACGTTGGGTTGTTTTGTAAAAACAATTCCCCGGTAATAATAATTTTTCTTTGTTTATAGAAATCGATGGAGTCGATAGGTGAAACAAAGTTGGCATTGATTCGTGCGCGGACTTCAACGAACACTAGGCAATCTTGATCTAAAGCAATTAGGTCTATTTCACCCATTCTGCAATAGTAGTTTTCTTGAATGAGTGTCATTCCATTTTTTAACAATAATTCTTTTACCATGATTTCGGCTTGCTGGCCACGTTTGTGGCGTAGGTCGCGGGAATTTTTGTGTAGTGTCATGAATTGCTCCTTAAATGGAGCCAAGGTTACATGACATTTTTCTGAAAAAAACCCCGTGTTAATGTAAAGAACGGTGGTATAAACTTTTCAGGTAAAGTCTCAAGTGGGCGATTTGAGACTTGACACCCTAAGTTGCGTACTTTTAATTAGGTTTAGTTGGGAATTTAAGCATGGAGTTAA
>CAYUMZ010000144.1:0-5303 GCA_964446105.1 uncultured Gammaproteobacteria bacterium
AAAGTGTTTTGTTATTAATGGGATTACCGCCGTGCAATTGGCTAGTGCCACTGGAAAATGTTAATGAGTCGTCATGATTGGGTGTGTAGATACTTAAAGCCGCGCCTGGAATTCCTGAACTAGCTCTCCAATTATCTAATAATTTTTGAATTTTTATTTCATTCACAGGGGGAATAATATCGGGCGTTGCAAAGGCAATAGAGTTTGCACAAAAGATTACAGATAATCCAAGTATTAGTCTCAACATTTATATCATCCTTGTATTTTTAGGAAAGCTGGCAATGAAGGGGGCGCAAATCGTCAATCGGAGATTTGACCCCCTTCATTGCCAGCTTTCTTATAAGCAGTTAAAGTATTTTGAAGCAACATTGCCACTGTCATCGGACCTACTCCACCTGGAACGGGAGTGATCCATGAAGCTCGATTTTTTGCAGTTGCAAAATCGATGTCTCCGACAACTGTTCCGTCATCTAATCGGTTAATTCCTACATCTACCACTATAGCGCCTGGTTTTATCCAATCACTATCCACTACCTTAGGATTTCCAACAGCAACTACCACAAGATCAGCACTTCGAATATGATGATCTAAATTTTTAGTCGAGCTATGCGTAATCGTAACGGTCGCTTCTGCATGAAGCAACTCCAATGCCATGGGTCGTCCAACTATATTGGAGGCGCCAACGACAACAGCATTCAGCCCACGTAGGGAAATCCCACTTTCTATTAACAAAGTGATAATACCCAAGGGCGTGCAAGGATGCAATTTTGGCCGTCGAGCGGCGAGGCAACCTAAATTATAGGGGTGAAATCCATCGACATCTTTTGAGGGGTTGATTTGATCAATGATAATTGATGTGTCTATTGTTTTGGGAAGGGGAAGTTGCATCAAAATTCCATCCACTTCATTGTCTGCATTTAATTTTTGTACGAGGTCTGCTAGTTCCTGTTGATCAATGGTCGATTCTAAGGGATATAAGATGGATTTGATTCCGACTTGAGCACACGCTTCTTGTTTTTTGCGAACGTATATTTGAGATGCGGAATCGTCCCCAACGAGTATCACTGCTAGACCCGGCGCACGATAACCCTCGCTCGTGAGTTTACGAATTTCATCGCGTAAATTATCCAGGATACGCGCGGCGAGTTGTTTTCCATCGAGTATTTGTGCTGTCATATTAATGAATTATAACCAGTAATTACCGCTTAAGGCTATAGTGTTTGCGGGCACCGAAATTGATTAATAATACCCGGTGTAAACGGATTGATCGGAGCATCAGAGGATATTTCACAATCAACTCGTTTTTCATTAATGACCCAGCTCATTTGTAATGTGGGACCTGAGGAGGCTTTAGCAAATTGAGCTTTGTCCATGAGTCTAAAAAAGCCCCAAAGGCCAGGGTAGCCGACCTGGTTTTTTTGATCAGCATTATCAGCCACCTCAAGAAAAACACCGCTTTGATGAGGTCCAGGCCATGAGATGGGTTCTGGAGGTTGATTAGGTCCGTGATAATCAACACGTTGACCATTTAAGGTGATAGAAAAATTTTTCAAATCCGAATTTAATGCTGTGGGAGTTAAAGTAAAATTAGCAGTGGGGTGATGATTTCCACTGGCAAAAAACATTTTTTGAATGAGTTTTGCTCGAATGAAAGTCGCCAACGCATCATCAGATAATGCGACTTGATGACCGTTTAATGATTTCCATTGCCAGCCATTGTCGCCGTTGTTGATAAAAGCTTGGACATATTGTTTAAAGAATGTGTCTATGGTGCCATCGGGTGCAAAAAAGTGAGCGAATTCATCCAAACTGATTTCTGAATTAGCTTGTGCAAAAAACGGATAACGATTTTGTAGATGTTGTTGATACTCAGGAACGACTAAGCCTGCCCATACACTACTAACATATGTTCGAGTATCTGCGATTAAAAGATTCCAAGTATCATCGGCTAATGCAGTTAAATAGCTTTTCACTGGTTCTGGGCTTGTTTTCGCGAGTTCGTACAAATGTCCTAATTCATCTTTTGTATTCATATTCGACAAGCGAGCTTTTGTAAATTTAAATGCGAGTTCGCTCGGATTGTTTGATTGAGCAAGAGGCTGAATGGATTTTGCAAAGTTGTCTAGTGTAATTCGGAAAGAGTCATCAGCATCTTCAAGGGATAATTCGTTAAGATCATCAAAATGTGTAGCAACGATATCGTTGAATTGACTATCCCCATCAATTTGTGCCGTGTTTAGCTGAATAGTTTGGATAAACTGTACAATCGGAGATTGTAAGCTATTAAAATTATTAGCAAGTGCAATGAGGTGAGGATATTTTTGAGTCGGCGTGAAATGTAATTGTGTGAAAACATTTTGCCAAGCGGCTAAATAATTATTGAGGTAGCGTGCTCTTAATGCGTTGATTAATTGAGCGGTTTCACTGCTATTTGTGCTGTGTGATGAATTAAAGCCCAGTACCCAATCGCCTTCAGAGAATTTCTCACATAAAACAGGTATTTGATCACGAACAATGTGTTTATAGGCTGCTTTTGTAAACATAGCGGGAATTTTTATTGAGTCGCTCATTATCGTATTGTCGCTGAAAATGACAGTGGATTTTCGATTGTCATTTTCCAAGATGGTATAAATAATGTTGTCTGGTGAGGAGCTCGTTAATATAAGTCGTGCTTTATCAATTAAAGCGGTATTACCCGGTAAAGTAAGTGACGGATCTTTTAATGTGGCACTCAATGCGGTCAACAACATCTGGCGTAGGTTGTTATCAGAAACAGACCGTTGCCATTCGTTTGCAAACCAGTTGTAGATTAAGTGATTATTGCTGTCACGTGTGGCAATTGTAGCGTGGGTGTCAGATGAAAGAGATGTTTCATTAGCACCAGTAAAATCGGGTTTTTGTAGAAGTAAGGTGATTTTAAGAGTGTCGTAAAGATCAGCTAAATGTTCGTGATTCGTATCTTCGGTTAATAATTGTAATTTGAGTTGTAGCGTGTGATCTAAAGCATTAACAAATTCATGTTGTATAATGTTGTTGTACTGAATTTGAGCTTGATTGATTAATTTGTGAGGTTTTCCGGGTCTAATAAGATGACCTATTTTAAATGAATGAGTATCGAGAATTTTAATGGAACTATCTAAGGCTGCTAGTTTTTGTGCGATAGCAATCGCCGACTGATTGTTGGCAACCTGTGCATTTTTTATGGCGCTGGTAGCTAATTCAATACGATGAATGTTCACGTTGTACATTATTAAAATACCTAGACCGAGAAAACTCGCTAATACTATGGGTATAAATAATGGATTCATTTTTTTCGGAGATTTTACGAGATGGGAAGCGCTTTCAGCAAAGCTGGGTAATAAATGTTGACAAAGTTCTTTAATAAAATAAGGAGTTTGTTGTGTATACAATTCTACTTGGGGGTGTTTTTGTAAACAGAATACATCGGCTAGTTGTGTTGTAAGATGGTTGATTGCAAATCCTGTTTGTTGGCTGCTTGTGAAGAACAGTCCAGTAACATTGATGTCGCATTCAGGAAGTAATTCGTTAAGAAAATGAAGTGATCGTGTGCAGAATAATTCAAATTGATAAGGAAAGTCATGCATAGCGCTTCGTTGCATGGGATGGGTTTCTTGTTGTAATCGAGAGAGTAAGCGATCATGAAATCGACGATTTAATTGTTGTAAATTTGTGTTGATTGTTTTTTTCAATGCAGAGGATGTTAATCCAAAAGGCAATCGGACCCCACAATATTGATCTCGTTCATCCATGGGTAAATCGCTAAAGAAAGCAGTAAATCCAGCCATTTGATCGCATTTTGTAAAAATAATACTGATGGGGAGGCCAGGGTCTTGAGCAATTAATGTCGTGAGGATTTGATGAGTGCGAGTGATTTCTACGTCAACAGTATTTGTCATCACTTGATTAATAGGAATTGTGACTAGTACGGTGTGAAAATGAATATTCAAATTTTCACAAAGTTTTAAAAATTCCTGGAATAATATTTTACAGGCTTCAGCATCTTCGTGATTAGGAAGAAATCGTTCGCCCAATTCTATATAAACATTGTCTAATGTATGCCAAATTGCGCAATCTTGTGTGGCAGTAATTAAATTATGATCTTGATCTGAATCCAAAGCGTAATTTAAAAGGGAAGTTTTTCCAGAATGACAAGGTCCAACGACTAGATGCCAATGTACGGTTTTATTCAATTGACGAGTCGATTTTTGAGCTTTTCTAATTTCTTTTTGAACTTCTTTTAGTTTGTGACTAATAATTTTTATTTGACTATGAATATCGAAATAATGGTGAGATCTAAATGGATTGAGTTCTGTGCGTATATTCGTCAAGCCCCATAAAAAAGCGAGAGCGACTAATGAAATTAGACGGTTGCTGATCGATTCGAATGGATGGTGTTGTCCAATATGGAGTAATGGACCGTAATTCCATACGATATAACCTAATACGATAACAGCCACCAACGTGTGAAAGCGAGAATCCAGCATTAATCTTTTTAACTGGTTCATAAATCACCTCAAAAAATAGTACAGATAGACATTGCTAAGGGTAAGTCGGCCCGGGGTGGGCCATATTAAAACTGTTAATTGCTTTGGTCAGCGAATTCGACGTTCGTTTAAGATTAATATAACTATACGTCACAGCGAGAGTCACTAGGACTAAACCGACCGTAGCCATTAGGGTAAAAGGGTGCTGTAACCTTTTTTTGTGCGCAGACTCTAAAATTCTTTGACCCGCATTGATCCCTAATATTTTAGAAACTTCACTTCGGCAGCGGCGTAGAGTTTGATAAAGCTCATCGACGAGTTTTTGTCGTAAAAGTTGTCCTTCGGGAGTGTGAGGATATTTACCAAAATAGCCGAGGCTTAAGCAAAGGTAGTAAAACTCTAGTAATTCTTGATGTTGGCCCGGATCAGAGCTCGCACGTTCAAGAATCGAATAAAATTGTTCGCTTTCAGCAGCGCTGCTGTAAAAAAGATGCAAAAGCCTATGGGAGCTCCATTCGTGGGCTTGACCCCACTGGCTTTGATGTATTAATTCGTCTAGGAGTACGCAGATGCCGTACCGGGCGGCCAATATAGTCTGGGTTCTAAAATTTTGATGGCGAGCTTGGCATTCAAACGAATACATCTCATGAGTAATGCGGGATTCGAGAGACTGCGGAGTTTGTTGGTTGGTGAGTAAGCCTACTTTGGTGGCGAGGGCGAATAATGGTGCAGCCGCACCAATTAAGGGGTTCAGGGCCTGCTCGATAGTAAAAGCACCAGAGCGAAAATAGGAGAGTA
>CAYUMZ010000145.1:0-5293 GCA_964446105.1 uncultured Gammaproteobacteria bacterium
AATTACAACGACTACAAGGTCGTCAAAGTTCATTACACGCTTTACAAGAAGTGGCAATGGGACGCAAAAATTCCCAGCATCAAGCTTGGTTGGCAGAGCAGGGGCTAGCTGAAAATACGCGTTTAGCAGAAGCATTGACGGTTGATTCCGGATGGGAAAAAGCAGTAGAAACCGTATTAGATCAACATTTAGAATCGATTTGTGTGGATAATTATTCACAGATTATTGATCATATTGATCAATTGGGCGATGCTAAAATTAGTTTCTTAAATTCTTCCGTAAACAAAGATTCTTCTATTGCAAATTCTGCAACACCGTTATCAAGTAAAGTACAGAGCCAGTTACCAATCACCAAATTACTGGCGGGTATTTATTGTGTGGACACTGTTTCTTCTGCATTAGCATTATTACCACAATTACAAACGAATGAATCTATCGTCACACAAGATGGAATTTGGTTAAGCCATTTGTGGTTACGCATTCATCATGCGGTCGACGAACATACCGGCGTATTAGCGCGACAACAAGAACTCACTGACATCACGACTCAAATTGAGCACGCTCAAGAACAAGTCGATAATAAGCAAGAATTACTGCAATCTATCACTGGATTACTCCATGATGCCGAGCACGAACTAGAGTCTCAACAATATCATTATCGCGATAAATCAACATTATTGGCAGATATACGCTCTCAATTAAGCGCTCAACATTCAAAACTGGAACAACTACAAGAACGTCACAAAGGTATTCAACAAGAAATTAATGAAATTAGCGAAACATTTACACAGGTGCAAACTGATATTCAAGTTACCCAACAAACTCTTGAACAAACAGAGCAACAATTAACAATTCATTCTCAAGAAGAAATTGAATTGCAAAATCAACGTTCTCAAGCACAAGAAAATTATCGTCAATTACAACATAATGCTCAATTAAGTAAACAAAAAGCCGATGAAATGCAAATTCGCTGCGCATCCACTCAAAATCAGATTCATTATTTGGAGCAGGGTATTGCACGGGCTAGTCAACAAGTGCAACAACTAACCGAACGCCGTGAAAATGCACTCAATTCAATAGCATCGTTATTAGAGCCATTACCCGAAATGCGAGAAAGATTAAACACATTATTAGAACAACGACTCGACGTTGAAAAAGAACTGACTGCTGCTAAACAACAATTAAGTGAATATGATCAACAATTACGTGATGCTGAAAAACGTCGCGCAAATGTTGAAGAAGAATGTCAAGAAATTCGACATCAACACGAACAATTAAGGCTTCAAGAACAAACCGCTAAAGTTAAATCCGAAACTCATCAGGAACACATTGCAAAAAGTGGATTAACCAACGAAGAAATATTACACGAGTTGCCTGAAGATGCTGAAGTTTCTGTATGGAATGAAAAAATTGAGGCCACAGAACTACGTATACAACGATTAGGGCCCATTAACTTAGCCGCTATTGAAGAATTTCAACAAGCTTCTGAACGCAAAGACTATCTCGATCAACAAAATGCAGATCTCACTGAAGCATTAGAAACATTAGAAACAGCAATTCGTAAAATTGATCGTGAAACTCGAGCGAAGTTTAAAGAAACATTTGATCAAGTGAATCAAACGTTTGAAACGTATTTCCCTAAAATTTTTGGTGGTGGACAGGCCAGCCTAGAATTAACGGGTGATGAATTATTAGATGCTGGCGTCACTGTGAAAGCACAACCACCTGGAAAACGAAATACATCAATTCACGTACTCTCAGGCGGCGAAAAAGCATTAACCGCGATTGCGTTGGTATTTTCTTTATTCCAACTTAATCCAGCCCCTTTCTGTATACTGGATGAGGTTGATGCTCCTTTAGATGATGCGAACGTCGGTCGTTATTGCAATCTTGTCAAAGATATGGCCGAGAAAGTACAGTTTTTATTTATCAGTCACAATAAAATTGCCATTGAAATGGCGAAGCAATTATGTGGTGTAACAATGCATGAGCCCGGCGTATCAAGAATGGTGGCTGTAGACATTGATGAAGCCATAGCTATGGCTGAATCTTAAAAATTAAAGGATTTAACAATGGGCATTCGTACCGTTATTATTTTAAGCATTATTGCAATGCTTTTTGGAATCATCATATTGTTTATATGGGTTGATCAACGTCGTCAACAAAAACGACTTCGTGCAATCGCCCGGCAAAATCGCGAAAATCGAGAACAGGCTTCTGCACTGGCAGATCCATTGTTAGATGATGGAATTCTCTCTGCACCTCGTGTTGTGAGCCAGACTGCACCTTCTTCAACTCAAACGGCAACAACCCCATCACCTACGTATAGACCTCCAACTCCTCCAAGCGCTCGTACAATCCAAGCCTCTTCAACAACAACGACAACAACGCGTACACCGAGGATAACCCCATTTCCTACGCCTTCATCAATTCAAACACCTGGTTATAAAGCGGCCCAATCCGCTGCAAGACTTCAAGCGATTAAACAAAGACCCTTAAATCCAAAATTCGTACCACAGGGATCAGAATCCAACGTGACAGAGATTGGTTCCACTCATCTGACCATTCAAATTTCTGATGAAACAAATCCAAGTACTTCTGAGGAATCTGTAGCAGAATTAACGATAACATCAGAGGAATTTTATCCAGAACTCGATGAACAGACTACTGAAGACACAGCCAATACTACAAATGAAACTGAGACTGAGACTGAAATTCAGCCCGAACCACAGAAATCAAATAATTTTCCACCCTATCTTACATTATCAATATTAGCCGACAAGGATAAAACGTTTGGCGGTTATGATTTGCTCCAAGCAATATTAGGTTGCGGTTTACGACACGGCGAGCAACAAATTTTTCATCGTTATGATCCTAAAAATCCAACCAAGATTTTATTCAGTTTAGCTTCTATAGCAAAACCTGGTACATTTTCATTAGACACGATCGGCGCATTCAGCACCCCAGGACTTATCTTTATTTTTGAAATTGAACGAACACCTGATTTATTAAATTCATTTGAATTATTACTTCAAACCGCTCGTGAGCTCAATGACGAACTCGATGGTAATTTGCTCGATGATCGAAGAGAACCTCTGACAACCGAACGCATTCAAGTTCTGCGAGAACAACTCCGCGAAATTACTCCGGTGGCAGATATTATCGATGACCAGTAGCATTCAAAAAAAAATTGAGCTACTGAGAGAAAAAATTGATGAACATAATTATCATTATTATATTGAGAATTCTCCCATCATTTCTGATTCGGAATACGATAAATTATTCCGTGAATTACAGGATCTAGAAAAACAACATCCCGAATTCATTACACCCGAATCTCCAACACAACGCGTAGGTATCATACCTCAAACTGAATTTGCTGAAGCAAAACACTTAATTCCGATGTTGTCACTCGATAATGCCTTTTCTGACGAAGAAGTCGAGCAATTTGATCGCAGAGTACACCAGCGATTAGAACGCTCAGAGGAAATTGAATATGGTTGCGAACCTAAATTAGATGGCGTGGCAGTCAGTCTTATTTATGAACAGGGTCTTCTCGTTCGAGGCGCAACACGAGGAGATGGTGCAACAGGTGAAGATATCACTCAAAATGTGAGAACCATAGCTACAATTCCTCTTAAATTACATACCGATAAACCGCCAAAATTATTAGAAGTACGAGGTGAAATCGTGATGCCTTTAAAAGGGTTTGAAGCTTTTAATAAAAAAGCAGCTGCTGAAGGCCAAAAAGTGTTTGTAAATCCTCGTAATGCTGCAGCAGGTAGTCTAAGACAATTGGATTCACGTATTACCGCACAACGCCCTCTGGAATTCTTTTGTTATGCATTAGGACGATCCGAAGGAAGTGTTTTGCCGAAAACTCACTACGATCAATTACATCAATTATCTTCATGGGGATTACGTATTAATCCACTGATCAAGCTTGTGCACGGAATTGAACAATGCTTAAAGTATTATCAACAGATCAATAGAATTCGCGATACATTACCGTATGATATTGACGGAGTTGTGTATAAAGTGAATAGTATTCCTAATCAAGAAGATTTAGTCTTTGTTTCACGTTCGCCTCGATGGGCAATTGCACATAAATTTCCCGCCGTTGAAGAACAAACTATTGTTGAAGATATTGATTTTCAGGTGGGCCGTACAGGAGTATTAACGCCGGTTGCGCGCCTCAAACCCGTTTTTGTAGGTGGCGTGACCGTGAGTAATGCCACATTACATAATATTGAAGAAGCACATCGAAAAGATGTGCGAGTCGGTGATACCGTTATGGTGCGTCGCGCAGGTGATGTTATTCCTGAAGTCGTGGCTGTCATTTTAGCGAATCGACCCGCTTACACTCACACAATAAAATTACCCAAACACTGTCCTGTATGCAAAGCAGAAGTGATAAAACCCGAAGGTGAAGTCGCTGCTCGTTGCACAGGTGGATTATATTGCCAAGCACAAGTAAAAGAATCTATTAAACATTTTGCCTCACGCAAAGCGATGGATATTGAAGGCCTCGGTGATAAAGTCGCTGAGCAACTTGTCGATGAAGGACTGCTTCATGATATTGCTGGAATATATTCATTAAATCGTGATGCTCTCATTAATTTAGAACGCATGGGTGAAAAATCAGCCGATAATCTACTAGAAGCCATTAATCACAGCAAAAATACGACGTTACAGCGCTTTTTATTTGCTTTAGGCATTCGTGAAGTAGGGGAGGCCACCGCACGCGCACTCGCACACTATTTTGGAGATTTAGAATCACTCGAAAATGCCAGCGAAGAAAAACTTCAAGAAGTACCGGATATTGGACCTATTGTCGCAGCCAACATCGCTGGTTTTTTCAGACAAAAACACAATAAAGAATTAATCAATAAATGTATTAAATCTGGCATACACTGGCCTAAAATCAAACGTCCGTCTGCCGATGAACAACCCCTCTTAGGAAAAACATTTGTTTTAACAGGCACATTAGTTTCTCTGACTCGTGATGAAGCCAAAGCTCAATTAGAAGCCTTAGGCGCAATAGTCGCAGGCAGTGTTTCAAAAAACACTGATTATGTTGTCGCAGGAGAAAAAGCCGGTTCAAAATTAACCAAAGCAGAGCAGCTAGGTATCAAAATTATCGACGAATCTCAATTGCTAGCTTTTTTGAAAAAATAACAGCACTGCTTTTTCAAAGTTAGATCTGCCGCCTGACATTACAAATGTTCGGCTCCTATCAAAGGCAACAAGCGTGCCAATACTTCGGGTAATACATAATCTTCAGCATCAGCAA
>CAYUMZ010000146.1:0-2832 GCA_964446105.1 uncultured Gammaproteobacteria bacterium
TAGCCCGTGAAGAGTTGCGACATTTTGAACAAGTCTTTAAATTCATTGTCGCTCGAGGATATCAATACGTTCATCTTTCACCTGCACGCTATGCAGCTGGATTAAAAAAACATGCTCGCACAACTTCTTTAGAACATCTTGTTGATACCTTGATCATCGGCGCATTCATAGAAGCGCGTTCCTGCGAACGATTCGAAAAATTAGCTCCACGACTCGATGAGCAACTCGGCCAATTTTATCAAGGATTATTAGCTTCTGAAGCGAGGCACTTTCAAGACTATCTTAAATTAGCCGAACACTACTCAACAAATGATATTGCACCACGGATTACTTTTTTCTGTGGCATAGAAGCAGAACTTATTAGCTCTCCGGACAGTGAATTTCGCTTTCACAGTGGAATAATTTGACCCCATTACCAACTCGGAGAGCGTTTCTCGAAAAAGGCACTGAGGCCTTCTTGGGCTTCGCTGGAGACTCGAATTTGAGCTAAAAGCTGAGCTGTTTTTTCGAGTTCACCGTTTGGATTACTGGATAAATCTTGAATTAATTTTTTAGTCGTCGACATGGCAATAGGACCATTTTTTAACAACTGGGCAATCACATTGTCTGCTGTTGCCGCAAGCAGTGAATCATTGACCACATGATGGACTAATCCAATATGATAAGCCTCTTCGGAGGTAAAGGCTTGTGCGGTTAATGCTAAAGAACGAAGTTGTCTTGCTCCAATTGCACGTAAAACATATGGAGCAATAGTCGCAGGAACAAGCCCTAATTTGACTTCGGATAATGCAAAAGAGGCTGAATGCGCTGCAATGGCAATATCGCAACACGCAATTAAACCGACACCACCACCAAATGCAGACCCTTGAATAATTGCCACCGTAGGTTTTGGAAAGGCATTCAATGTTTGCAATAATCGAGCGAGTAGAGCGGCATCTTCTCGATTTTCTGTTTCTGTGAGTTGTGTGGCATTTTTAAACCACTTTAAATCACCACCCGCGCAAAAATATTTACCGTTTGCTTTAATTGTAACCACACGAATGGAAGTGTCTTGTGCAAATTGATCTAATGCTTTTTGTAATTCTTTAATTAATTCAGCATTAAATGCATTATGTTGTTGCAGTCTATTTAAAGTGAGGGTTGCAACGCCTTCGTTGCACTCAATAAGAAGATGTTCGCTTTCAGTTACCATGATTACCATCCTTGTTACATTCTAAAAACACCATAATGGGTTGATCCAATGGGTGCATTTAATGCTGCGGAAATTCCTAATCCGAGCACTCGTCGAGTATCCTTAGGATCAATAATACCATCATCCCATAGCCGTGCACTAGCATAATAAGGATTACCTTGTGTTTCATACTGTCGTCTAATCGTATTCATGAAAGCTTCTTCTTCGGCAGGCGGCCATTGTGAACCATCACGGGCATATTTTTCACGATTGACTTGAGCTAGGACTTGAGCGGCTTGTTCTCCCCCCATCACTGAAATTCTGGCATTTGGCCAGGTCCACAAAAAGCGTGGCGCATAAGCACGACCGCACATGGCATAATTTCCCGCACCAAAACTGCCACCAATAATCACTGTAAATTTAGGAACATTCGCACAAGCGACAGCCATCACCATTTTGGCTCCGTGTTTTGCAATGCCTTCACTTTCGTATTTTCGTCCTACCATAAAGCCATTAATATTTTGCAGAAATACTAGTGGGATTTTACGTTGACTACAGAGTTCAATAAAATGTGTTCCTTTTTGAGCGAATTCCGAAAATAACATGCCGTTATTAGCAATAATACCTACGGGATACCCAAAAATATGCGCAAATCCACAGACCAATGTTCCACCATACAACGCTTTAAATTCGTCTAATTCTGAGCCATCGACAATTCGACTAATAATTTCTCTAACATCATAAGGGCGACGAGGATCTGCATTCACTATGCCGTAGATATCATTAATATCAAATTCTGGTGATCGATCATTCATCGTATTCAGTGATATTATTTTCTTACGATTGAGATTAGCAACGGCTCGTCGAGCTAATTGCAGCGCATGTTGATCATCGTTAGCATAATAATCGGCAACACCCGATATTTTACAATGAACATCAGCACCACCTAATTCTTCAGCAGTGACTTGTTCACCTGTGGCTGCTTTCACTAATGGAGGCCCACCCAAAAAAATGGTTGCTTGATTTTTCACCATAATCGAAACATCCGCCATGGCAGGAACATACGCACCTCCTGCGGTGCATGATCCCATCACAACGGCAATTTGTGGAATATTTTGGCACGAAAGTTGTGCCTGATTATAAAAAATACGACCAAAATGATCTCTATCGGGAAATACCTCATCTTGAGCAGGTAGATAAGCACCACCCGAATCAACTAAATAAACACACGGTAAATGATTTTGAGCGGCAATTTCTTGTGCGCGTAAATGCTTTTTTACAGTGATAGGGAAATATGTTCCACCTTTTACAGTCGCATCATTCACAACGATCATGCACTCTTGACCTTCAATTTTACCTACACCAGTAATTAAACCGCCGCAGGGTACAGGCTCATCGTAAAGTTCATATCCGGCGAATTGTGATAATTCTAAAAATGGAGAGCCAGGATCAACTAATTTTGTAATTCGATCACGCGGTAATAGTTTTCCGTGTTTAACATGTCGTTCACGACCTTTTGCAGTACCACCAGAAGTAATAGTCGATAATTTAGAACGATACTCTTCAACCAGCGCATTCATGGCATCTGAATTTTTCTTGAATGTTTCACTACTGGTTTTAATCGTCAAGGATAATGTTTTCAATCTATCCTTACTTTAATA
>CAYUMZ010000146.1:2842-5273 GCA_964446105.1 uncultured Gammaproteobacteria bacterium
TCATTCAATTCTCCATTTATCAAACTAATTCAACAGCAATAGCAGTCGCTTCGCCGCCACCAATACATAAAGTTGCAATTCCGCGTTTTAATCCGTGTATCCGTAACGCGTGAATTAATGTTACAACAATTCGCGCACCCGATGCGCCTAACGGATGTCCTAACACACACGCACCACCGTGAATATTTATCTTTTCAGAATCTAATTTTAATGCAGTAATTGCCGCTAAAGTTACGGCAGCAAATGCCTCATTAATTTCGAATAAATCAACATCCTCAATTTTCCAATGAATTTTTTTCAATAATTTTTCTATCGCGCCAATAGGAGCAGTCGTAAACCACGCGGGATCTTGAGAGTACGTGCTATGTCCGATAATTTTAGCCAGAGGAGAAAGTTTGAGTTCTGCCGATAGGCTTTCAGTCATAAGAATAAGAGCAGCCGCTCCATCAGAAATTGAACTGGCATTAGCAGCAGTGATGGTGCCTTCTTTACAAAATGCGGGTTTTAATGTAGGAATTTTTTCGGGACGAGCTGTTTGTGGGCCTTCATCAGAAGAAATAGTCTGATCATTGATCTGCAATGAAATGATTTCAGCATCAAAAAATCCTTTGCTGGCAGCATCGCGTGCTTTCTGCACTGAACTCATTGCAAATGCATCTTGATCCTCACGAGATAAATTAAAATGTTTTACACATTCTTCGGCATAATTTCCCATGAGTTTATGTTCATAAGCATCTTCTAATCCGTCAAAAAAAAGATGATCCAAAACAGTTTGGTGACCTAATCGATAGCCTGAACGCGCTTTAGGCAATAAATAAGGAGCATTTGTCATGCTTTCCATTCCACCAGCAACGACAATTTGTGCGCTGCCAGATTGTATTGAATCATGTGCAAACATAATAGATTGCATCGCTGAACCACAGACTTTATTAATCGTTGTGCAGCCAACATGATTAGGCAAACCTGCTATTTTCGCAGCCTGACGAGCAGGGGCTTGGCGTAAACCCGCTGACAAAACACAGCCCATAATGACGCTATCAATTTCATCAACAGAAATATCACAGGATTGAATAGCAGATTGAATCGCCTTAGCACCTAATTCAGGAGCCGAGAGAGATTTTAAGCTGCCCTGAAAATTACCGATAGGGGTTCGTTTAGCGGATACGATTACAATGGGGTCATTCTGCATAATTTATGATGATTCCTTAAATAATTCACGACCAATTAACAGACGCCGAATTTCTGAGGTTCCTGCGCCAATTTCATATAATTTCGCGTCACGCAACAATCGCCCAGCAGCATAATCATTAATGTATCCATTGCCGCCCAAACATTGAATAGCATCTAACGCGCATTTCGTGGCATTTTCAGCAGTATATAAAATAACACTAGCCGTATCTTTGCGATCAACCTGACCACTATCGCACGCGCGAGCAACAGAATATAAATATGCACGTGATGCATTGAGTAAGGTATACATATTGGCTAATTTCGCTTGTATCAACTGAAATTCACCAATAGCATGACCAAATTGTTTACGTTGATGAACGTAGGGTAGTACGATATCTAAACACGCTTGAATAATTCCAACAGGACCTGCCGCTAAAATTAATCTTTCATAATCAAGACCACTCATCAACACTTCCACACCATGATTTTCTTTTCCCAGTACATTTTCAGAAGGGACTACGCAATTATCAAAAACCAATTCGCAAGTACCAGAACCTCTCATACCTAATTTATCCAGCTTTTGTGCCGTTTTAAAACCGCGAAATTCTTTTTCAATTAAAAATGCAGTAATTCCGTGTGAACCAGCTTCTTTATCTGTTTTGCCATACACCACCAGCACATTGGCATCAGGACCATTAGTAACCCACATTTTTGTGCCATTTAAAATATAGTTGCCATCAACCTTTTCAGCTTGCAAACGCATACTCACAACATCGGATCCTGCCCCAGGTTCACTCATCGCTAGTGCACCCACATGTTCACCTGAAACCAGTTTTGGTAAATATTTATTCTTTTGCTCGGTCGTTCCATTGCGATGGATTTGATTTATACATAAATTTGAATGTGCACCATAACTTAAACCCACGGAAGCAGAAGCTCGACTAATCTCTTCCATGGCAACCGCATGAGCCAGATAGCCCATATTAGCGCCACCATATTCTTCAGCCACTGTAATTCCATGAAGCCCAAGCTGACCAATCTTAGGCCAAAGCTCAGCAGGGAAGGTATTGGAAGAGTCAATTTCTGCAGCGATTGGGGCGATTTCTCGATCAGCAAACTGTTTTACAGAATCTCTCAAAAGCACAATGCTGTCATCGAGTTGAAAATTAAGTCCTTGAGACATGGGGCTCCTTATGATTAGCAATTTCCATTTATCGTGGTACACTCAAACTATAGTCTACAACAGCGGCTCCTGCCTAAC
>CAYUMZ010000147.1:0-5238 GCA_964446105.1 uncultured Gammaproteobacteria bacterium
GTATTATCCGTCCCGAGTTTTATGCCCGTTGCCGATGTGGTCGTCGTCGTTCCACGTGTCGGTTAATGCTCTCTCGTCGCTGTAAATTTTATCTGTGGCCAACGTTCCATCGCTAAATTTAAATTAATTTGTGTAGGAGCGAGATAGCAGAGTTGATCAGCGACATCGATGGCTAAATTAGTATGTTCTTTATTTTCGAATTCTTTTAATTTTTTAGCATCTTCTCCCACAATCCATCGTGCACAGTTAACATTGACAGGTTCGTATTTACAATCAACGTTATATTCGTGTTTTAATCGATATGCCACTACTTCAAATTGCAACGTTCCTATAGCGCCTAGAATGAGATCATTACTGCTAAGCGGACGGAAAAGTTGTGTGGCACCTTCTTCGGATAATTCAATTAATCCTTTTAATAGCGATTTTTGTTTTAATGGATCTTTTAACACTATGCGCTTAAATAATTCAGGTGCAAAATTGGGGATGCCCGTAAATTTTAGTTGTTCGCCTACTGTAAAGGTATCGCCTATTTGTATCGTGCCGTGATTATGTAGGCCTAAAATGTCTCCTGGATAGGCATGTTCGAGATTTTCGCGTTGGCCTGCCATAAAAGTGACGGCATTATTAATTTGAATCTCTTTATTAATTCGCCAGTGTTTTACTTTCATCCCGCGCTCATATTCACCCGAACAAATACGCAAAAAAGCAATGCGATCACGATGGTTGGGATCCATATTGGCTTGGATTTTAAAAACAAAACCAGAAAATAGGGGCTCATCGGGTTTTACGAGGCGTTGTTGAGTTTGACGAGGTTGTGGTGCCGGTGCAAATTTGATGAAATCAGCCAGTAATTCGCTAATTCCAAAATTATTGATCGCAGATCCAAAATAAACTGGTGTTTGATGTCCTGCAAGGTATTCCTCGATCTCGAACGGATTGCTCGCACCTTTAATTAATTCTAATTCTTGACGTAATTCATCAATAGAATCTTCCAAGACATTATTTAATTCGGGATTATTCAGTCCTTCAATAATAGTCGCCTGTTGAGTTTTTAAATTTTGCCCGTGTCTATAGAGATAAATTTTATCTTCATAGAGATTGTATATTCCTTTAAAGCGCTGCCCCATCCCTATTGGCCATGTGATTGGTGCACATTGAATCTTCAGTATATTTTCTATTTCATCAAGTAATTCTAAGGGTGATCGACCCTCACGATCCAATTTATTGATGAAGGTCATGATCGGTGTGTGGCGTAATCGGCACACTTCCATCAATTTAATCGTACGCGCTTCCACACCTTTGGCCGCATCAATGACCATCAGCGCAGAATCGACCGCTGTGAGCGTACGATACGTGTCTTCCGAAAAATCCGCGTGCCCTGGTGTGTCCAGTAAGTTGATAATGTGATCGCGAAACGGAAATTGCATCACAGAGGTCGTAACGGAGATCCCCCGTTCTTTTTCCATGGCCATCCAGTCGGATGTGGCATGTCTAGAGGCCTTCCGGCCTTTCACCGTTCCTGCGAGCTGGATTGCACCCCCGAATAGCAAGAGTTTTTCGGTCAGGGTGGTTTTACCCGCATCAGGGTGCGATATGATGGCGAATGTTCGTCGTTTGGCTATTTCGTGTCCGGACATAGCGATACCTATGGAAAAAATCAAACAATATATCAATTCTCTTAGGTAAAATCACGCTTCATCTTGTTCCTAGAGACGGGTATAATGGCCCCTTTTTAACCATAAGGTGGACACGATGTTTGAAGGCGTATCAGCGGGCGACAACGCTCCAGAAAATGTAAACGTGATTATCGAAATTCCTGCTCAAAGTAATCCTGTAAAATATGAAGTTTGCAAAGAATCAGGCGTTATGAAAGTGGATCGATTTATGGCAACCTCAATGGTATATCCGTGTAATTATGGTTATGTTCCTAAAACATTATGTGAAGATGGTGATCCATTAGACGTATTAGTAGTATCTCCGTATCCTTTACAATTTGCGTGTGTCATTTCTTGTCGAGTTATTGGTGTATTGAGAATGACCGACGAAAAAGGCGGTGACAGTAAAATATTGGCGGTTCCATCAACAAAATTAACACCGATTTATCATAATGTCCGTGATTACAATGATTTACCTGAATTAATGATTCATTCAATCGCCCATTTCTTTGCACATTACAAAGATCTTGAAGATGGAAAGTGGGTTAACATTGATGGATGGTTTGGTATAGAAGAAGCGCGAAAAGAAGTGATGGATAGTATTGCGCGTTATCAAGGGTAGTATCAGGGCAGGTCTAGATTATATAGACCTGACTCTCAAAAAAATGGAGAGCATTAATGTTTATGTTTACCTCTTTTCCCGATCGTGAAATGTTACGTCAGGCTATTACTGATGCGTATCGACGTGATGAAAATGAGAGTGTGAATTATTTATTGCAACACGCGACATTTTCCACAGAAGATCTTCATAATATTGAAAAAAATGCTCGCGAATTAGTGAAGCAAGTCCGCGAAGAACGATTAGGAAAAGGTGGAATTGATGCTTTTCTTTATCAGTATCATTTATCCAGTGAAGAAGGCATTGCATTAATGTGTTTAGCTGAAGCGCTGTTACGCATTCCTGATAAAGATACCATCGATTTATTATTGCGAGATAAATTAACGGCACCGGATTGGCAAACCAATATCGGAAAAAGTGATTCAGTATTTGTGAATGCAGCGACCTGGGGATTGATGTTAACTGGCCGTGTTTTATCAGAATCAAAAAGCACCAATCATTTTAAACGTGTTTTTAAAGGACTTGTGGAACGAGCCGGTGAGCCCGTCATTCGAAAAGCCGTCGGCGAAGCCATGCGAATTTTAGGCAAACAATTTATTGTGGGGCGCGATATTGCAGAAGCGCTAAGACGCGCACAAAAACCTGAAAAATTGGGTTATCGATTTTCGTATGATATGTTAGGTGAAGCAGCGCGCACTTCTGAAGATGCTGAGCGTTATTTTAATGCGTATAAAAATGCTATTGACTCAATAGGGCAATCTTCAGCTGGGCGTGGTCCTATCGAAGGTCCTGGAATTTCCATTAAATTATCGGCGTTATATCCGCGTTACGAAGTAGGGCGCTGGAATGAATCCGTCGATTTTTTAAGTGACCGATTATTGAAATTAGCGCAGCAAGCAAAACACTACAACATGGGATTAACCGTCGATGCAGAAGAAGCGGATCGTTTAGAGATGTCGTTGGATATTATTGAACGAGTAATGCGCGATAAATCGTTAGAGGGGTGGGATGGTTTTGGTCTGGCGGTACAAGCGTATCAAAAACGCGCACCTTTTGTGATTGATTGGTTAGTGGCCACTGCTCGCGATGCAAAACGAAAAATAATGGTACGTTTAGTGAAAGGCGCGTATTGGGATACAGAAATAAAAGATAGCCAAATTAGGGGTTTATCGAATTATCCTGTGTATACACGTAAAGTTACCACAGACGTGTCTTATATTGTGTGTGCTAAAAAGTTGGCTGCCGCAGGCGATGTTATTTTTCCACAATTTGCAACGCATAATGCACAGACTGTGTCTGTGATCATGTCGTTAATGCAAAATCGAACCGATTATGAATTCCAATGTTTACAAGGTATGGGGCGCGCGTTGTACGATTCCATCGTTGTGCCTGGAAAATATCAAAGACCATGTCGAATTTATGCGCCTGTTGGATCTCATGAAGATTTATTGCCGTATTTAGTAAGACGATTATTGGAAAATGGAGCGAACACCTCGTTTGTGAATCGGATTGTGGATGAAACAGCACCTATTGATGATCTCGTTGCAGATCCTATTGCGAAATTAGCCGCATTCGACGTGAAGCCTCATACAAAAATTCCGCTGCCCAGAAATATTTACGGCGAATCACGCCAAAATTCAGCGGGCATCGATTTTTCCAATGTGAATGAAGCAAAACATTTGAAAAATCAATTGGAGAAATTTAGCCATCAACAATGGTCCGCTGCACCGAGCATAAAACGAGAAGATAAAGAGCGAGTGAGTAAAAAGGTCACTGAACCTCGTCAACGAAAAAATGTTGTAGGAGAAGTGCTCGAAGGAACATCAACAGATGCTGAATTAATGTTGTCAGCTGCAAGAGCAGGTTACGAAAAATGGCATCGATGGCCTGTCACACAACGCGCTGATTGTTTGCGATTAGCTGCTGATTTATTTGAAAAAAATTCTGCAGAATTAATGGCTATTGTGATTCGTGAAGCCGGAAAAACCATTCCTGATGCATTAGCTGAAGTGCGAGAGGCTGTCGATTTTTGTCGGTATTATGCTGATCAAGCAGAACAAGTATTAGCCACTCACGAACTTGTAGGACCCACCGGCGAATATAATTCGCTAAAATTAGTGGGGCGCGGTGTGGTTGCCTGTATTAGTCCGTGGAACTTTCCGCTCGCAATTTTTACTGGGCAAGTGGTTGCTTCATTAGCTGCAGGCAATGCTGTTATCGCAAAACCGGCTGCTCAAACGCCATTAATTGGTGCGCGTGCCGTTGAATTATTACATGAGGCGGGAATTCCGACCGATGTTTTACAATTTCTACCAGGGCGTGGAAGCGTGATAGGTGATAAATTAGTCAGTGATCATCGCGTGGATGCTATTTTATTTACCGGCTCCACTGAAACGGCGCGTCATATTAATCAAACGTTAGCGGCTAGAAATGGTGCTTTAGTTCCTTTTATTGCCGAAACGGGCGGGCAAAATGCCATGATCGCCGATTCGTCAGCACTCCCAGAACAGCTGGTTATCGATGTCATGAATTCTGCATTTTATAGTGCAGGGCAGCGTTGTTCGTGTTTGCGAGTGTTATTTGTGCAAAATGATATTGCGGACAAAGTTATAACCCTATTAAAAGGTGCGATGGCACAACTCAGAATCGGCGATCCCGGATTTTTACATAATGATATCGGACCCGTCATCGATGAAAGCTCACGCAAAACGTTAATCGATCACACAAAATTTTTAGATCAAGCGGGGAAATTAATTTATCGTGTTGAATTAGATCAAGCGTGTGAAGAGGGTACTTTTTTTGCGCCGTGCGCTTATGAAATTAACAGCATTGATCAATTAGAGCGCGAAGTCTTCGGTCCTATATTGCATGTAATTCGCTTTAATTCCAATGAATTAGAAGCGATAATTAATGCCATTAATAAAACAGGTTACGGATTAACATTAGGTATACACACTCGCATCG
>CAYUMZ010000148.1:0-5137 GCA_964446105.1 uncultured Gammaproteobacteria bacterium
TCGCCCGCCTCCAGCTCGGTGCGCCCGCCGCCGTCGAGCTCCACGACGAGCCGCATATTTAACAAGTCGATACTTACCCGTAGTTTCAAAATCTTCTCGACTTGCTTTTAGTACTGCATCTTTCGTTTCCATATTAGAAAAGCTTCTCGATCTGGGGCCTATAATTCTTGTCCCGATCTCCAGCCTTTGTACATCGTACGGAGTTTGATATGTAGCCCAATTCTCTGCAAAGTGTATTGCTAATTTCTTGAGATGCTCATCTTTACTGCGTATCACTATGTAATCACCGGCAGGCAATCGTGTTTTCATCAATTGACTGTATTTTCCATCATTAACTGCTTCTGCTGTGTTTAATGTACTGCCTACTTTCGAGCCTAAATAAATTGATGTATGGCCGACTCCTTCAGGACTAACAGTAAACAGGATATCACCGGGCCTCAAAACTTCCTCTGATAAGTATTCTATTTGAATTTCCATGATGCCTCCTTAATTTTGCATTATGATAGTATATTACAAATCACAAAATAATAGCACTTGTTGAAAGATACAAATTGAAAATTTTGATTATTATACCTATAAAGATAATGAAAATAAACTAGATTTCTAGTTAGTTATTTGAAAACGTGCTTAACACACAATTCTCAATAGAGAAAGCCAAATAGCCAAAGTGGAATCTTATTATTAATACCTCTTTCGATGTTATCTAAAGCCAAATAAGCTTCCTTTTTGCCTTTTAGCTGGCTAGCGTCTTTATTTTTTCCTCCCACTTCAAACAGATATTTGTCGTCGACCCAAAAATCTCCGGAATCGGGTGCAGAGAGCTCGTGCCATGGCTGTAACATACTGATGTAAAATGTTTCTCGAATCGTTCCTTGTTTAATGTGATCGTAGTTAAGTGCATGCAGCTGATTTGTATTTGAGAGGTAGATTTTTTCTCCAGTTTCTACACCACTTAAGCGTTCTGTGTTTTTGAACAACATTCGAATGATACCTGCATCCTCTAAATATTTTAGATAAGTTTTTAACGTTCTATCATCAGTCACCTCAATAATACTTTTCATTTTTTTCCATTCAGGCGTAAAAGGTACGCTACGAGCTATAAAAGAAATCAGTTTTTTTATTTTCCTGATAGAATTCCCTGTTAATGTTTTATGAACTGACATCAGATCAGACTCAATCGTGGCATTGATATTTTGCTCCAAAAGCAACCAATATTCAGTATCATTTTTTTGCTCAGTATAAAATGGGTAAAAACCAAATTTTATATACTCATTAAACAAAGCAAGAATTTTTAAATTTTCTTTTTCAATCATTTGAATTATTTCTCTAACTATCGCAATGTGATCATTTAAAATTTCTTCCAACGTGTATGCTTTGAGTTTGATACCAGTATTGAGCTCAATATATTCACGCAATGACTGCCCTTGCATTTTATAAACGATTGCTCTTCGACTGAGATCATGGCTGCCCTTAAAAATTTCTAGCGCTGAACTACCCGAGGCATACATCCGCAGCTTTGGAAAGGTGTCATAGATGCTTTTAAGCTCCATTGACCAATCTTCATATTTATGAATTTCATCATAGGCAATGGCTTTGCCACCAAGCTCATAAAATTTCTTCGTTAACTCATATAAATTAGTTTGGCTCACCACGGTATGATCAGCTTGAATGTACAGAATCTCATTCGAAAGTTGATCACCTTGCACTTGTTTAAGCAGATATTGAATGATGGTCGTTGTCTTACCAATTCCGCGTTCACCAAGAAGTATGCTAAAGCGATGGTCCAAAGGCGTCGTTTGGATGAAATACCGTTCATATTCTCTAAAACGAGTCGCGATAAAGTCACGGCTAAGTTTGATAATCACGTCGTACATGGAGACCTCATATATGTAGTGCATTACAATAATAGACCATCTTTATATGTAATGCAATACATTTAAAAACTAAGCAATGAAGAAATTTAGCTGTTAAAGCCTGGAGGGGAGTGGACCGAAGGTAAAATAGATCAAAGGATTCATCGTAATCACTCCGCTACTTTATGCAACGGAGTGATTAATTTTCTACAATTAGAAATAAACGCCAATCTGTGCAAGGAATAAGTTTCGATGTCCGCCACCGTGCGGTCCTGGAGCTGTTACAGCTGTTCCACCGGTACTTGGCACTAAACCAGCAGAGGTATCGTTACCATGGTAATTTTCATCATAACGATATTCTAAACTTTCGATGGTATTTTTCCATAATGACACGTTGAAAGTACCAATATAGCTGTCTTTTGGTAAATTCAGCGCCAACGCATCATGAGAACGATCGTACGCAGCGGCAATAGCAGCAGGGAAGGCGCCTAGATCAAATCGATAGTTCGCTTCAACATGCAAAGCTGTAGGCTGAGCTCCATGCCCATTATAGTTTAAGTCCCCGGTAGCAAAATGGCGTGTTGACGCAATATATTCGGCATTAAATCCAAAAGATTGGTAGCCCAACTCGGTATGTAAATCATAGGCTGGAACACGATGCTGTAATTTTTCAGTTTGGCGACTCACTCCAAAGCCGGTAAATTCATCGCGATCAAAAAATCCAGTTCTTTGAGCGCCTGTTGAATCCGCAATATTGGCTATATAACCTGCGCCACCTTCAGCCGTAAAATCATCGCATGAATATTTATAGCCTGCATTCGCACCCCATTGATTAATACCGGTGCTGTCTACATCGCTATCTCCGCGGAAGGCATAAACTGAACCATAAAATCCGTCATAATTCACACCTAACAATGCTGCTCGTGTATTAGTTTGGCCCAAAGCGGTAGTCAGAGCTGTCGTGACCGCACTCGTCGCATAACGCCCAAAGGGCACATACATTTGACCTAAAGAAAAATAAACCGGTGAATATTGCAAATTACCAATTGTGAGGAAGGCACGCTCTAAAAATATACGTGAATTTCCAAGTCTAAAACCTGAACCTTGCAATAACTCATCTACGCCCGTATTGTCGTAGTTGAAAGAAATATAGCCCATAGCCCATTCACTGGCATGAGCAAACACGTCAAATCGGGTGTTGGTTAAGTTAATACCATGTCGAGAAGATCGGTGATAAGCCTGAGCCCAATACGCTTGCCCAACGACATCACCACTGAGTTCAATCATAGGGTGATCCGAATACGGAAGTGTTTGATTTTTAAGCACTTGAGCCAATTTTTGTTGCTCTTGTAAAAAACGGAGATCTTCGTTCATGGAGGACAAATTAACAATCAAATCACTGGCATTAAACGCAGACCGAATTCCGATGTAATTTGAGGTGGCTACGGTGTCTCCTCGATTAAAGACGGCTTCATCCGCTATTGTTGGTTTTCCTTTGAATGATTTGGCCTTAAAAATCTCTTCATCGCCTGCTAATGCCATTCCAGAAGAAAATGCTACACACAGACTCGCGAAACTTAATATTAATCTTTTCATCCTATAAACTCCTGTTGAAGTGACTCACAATGAATCTCGGAGTATAATTAAAATGATACATCTTTACTATACTGTGTTTGTGTCAAAGCGAATGCCGATGTATCTTATTTTGATAAAGAAGTGATCCATGCAAAACCTAACACTGACAATGCCAGATGATTTACACGTCCATCTTCGAGACGGTGAATTACTCGCAACAACGGTTCCTCATTGTGCCAGCTATTGCGCGCGCGCTATTGTTATGCCTAATTTAAAACCACCTGTGCTCAATTTCGGGTTAGCCCAATTATACCGACAACGAATTCTAGATCATTTGCCTGATGGTCAACCCTTTCAACCACTCATGACGCTTTATCTTACTGAACACACAACGACAGAAGATATTATTTCAGCAAAAAATTCAGGTGATATTTTCGGAATAAAATACTATCCCGCTGGAGCCACTACACATTCTCAAGCGGGCGTCGTTGATTGGCAAAAACTGCGCCGCGTTTTTGAAACAATGCAAGAAATCAATTTACCGTTGTTGATACATGGTGAAGCCATCGATCCTAATATTGATATTTTCGATCGTGAAGCGGTATTTATTTCAGAGGTACTTGAACCGCTTCATCGAGCATTTCCAAAATTAAGAATTGTGCTAGAACATATTTCAACTCAAGAGGCAGTGGATTTTGTTAACTCCGCACCCAATAACATAGCGGCAACAATTACAGTGCATCATCTTTTACTTAATCGTAACGATCTTTTGGTAGGCGGCGTTCGCCCCCATCATTATTGTGCACCCATACTCAAAAGAGCCGCACATCAAGAAGCACTCATTAAAGCAGCTATCAGCAACACAGGACAATTTTTTATGGGCACCGACAGCGCTCCCCATGGCATAGAATCTAAAGAATCATCGTGTGGCTGCGCAGGAATTTATACAGCACCTGTCGCTCTACCACTGTATGCCACTGTATTTGAAGAAAATAATGCTCTCGATAAACTTGAAAAATTTTGTAGTTATTTTGGAGCTAAATTTTATCAACTCCCCATTAATCAAGAAAAAATTACACTAGAAAAAAATTCCTGGGTCGTCCCGTCGCATTACGACTTTGGACATCATCGCGTCGTCCCTTTATATGCCAATCAAACTTTACCGTGGCGGATCAAGAAATGAAAAAAATTACCTTTAAAAATCGGTTTCGTGGATTTATTCCTATTGTGGTTGATGTTGAAACCGGTGGCGTTAATCCTGAAACAGATGCATTACTTGAAATCGCTGCTGTTATGCTCAAAATGGATGAAACCGGTATTTTATCTCGCGGAGATACTATTCATTGTCATGTTGCTCCATTTGAAGGCGCTCACCTCAATCCTAAAGCGTTAGAAATTAATCGCATCGATCCGTATCATCCATTTCGATTGGCAAAATCAGAAACAGCAGCATTAGAAACTTTATTTACACCGATTCAAGCGGCTATCAAAGAAAATCGCTGTCATCGGGCCGTGTTAGTCGGTCACAATGCATGGTTTGATTTAGCTTTTATAAAAGCCGCTATCAGTCGAGCGGGTTTAAAAAGTCATCCCTTTCATAATTTCACCAGTTTAGATACTGCGACACTCTCAGCACTGGTATATGGAGAAACAGTTTTATCAAAAGCGTTAATTAAAGCTGGGATAGACTTTAAATCGGAAGAAGCGGA
>CAYUMZ010000149.1:0-5134 GCA_964446105.1 uncultured Gammaproteobacteria bacterium
TGCGATGAAGAAAAAAATCGATACAATGCCTTAGCTCATATTCGTGATCAAAAAATCGTTATGACTTATTATAAACAAAATCTCCCAAATTACAGTGTATTTGACGAAGAACGATATTTTTCTACGGGAAAAAAAGTTGGAATTACCACCATCAAAAATACTAAAGTCGCTTTATCGATCTGTGAAGATCTTTGGTTTCCAGAAGTCATGGCGCAAGCAAAATCAGAAAAAGCGCAACTCATGATTTCAATTAATGCCTCTCCATTTGATATGCATAAACGAGAAATTCGTGAAGAAATAATCGCTCAACGCGCTCAAGAAGGTAATATGCCTGTCATTTATGTCAACACCATTGGTGGTCAGGATGAATTAGTGTTTGACGGCGGATCGATGGCTTTAAATCCTGATGGTACTATCCAACATCATGCACCTTTTTACGAAGAAATATTGGAAGTTGTACAGCTATCAGGTGAGCACTCTTTAAAAATAACATCTACACGATTAGCTCCACCAATGTCCGTAGAAGCAAGAATTTACAAGGCCCTTGTTTTAGGCACCCGAGATTATATTTTAAAAAATGGATTTAATTCTGTAGTTATCGGCTTATCAGGTGGTATCGATTCTGCATTAACGCTGGTACTTGCTGTTGATGCCATCGGCGCAGACCATGTGGAAGCTTTACTAATGCCTTCACGCTTTACTGCAGAGATTAGTATCACCGCCTCACAAGAACTTGCCAATACTTTGGGTGTTAAAAATCATATTATTTCTATAGAGCCGATGTTTCAAGCGGCTCTCGACAGTCTTGCAACCGAATTTGCTAATTTGCCACCCGACATCACGGAAGAAAATATACAAGCCCGCGTGCGCGGAACAATTCTTATGGCTGTTTCAAATAAAAGTCGATCTATTGTATTATCGACTGGAAATAAAAGTGAACTTTCTGTTGGTTATTGCACACTCTATGGCGATATGGTTGGGGGATTTGCGGTATTAAAGGATATACCTAAAACGTGGGTATACAAATTAGTTCAATATAGAAATACACTAAAGAAGGTCATTCCTCAAATTATCATTGATCGCCCTCCTACAGCAGAATTAGCACAAAATCAACTTGATCAAGATACACTCCCTCCGTATGACATTCTTGATGCAATTTTAGAGATGTACATCGAACAGGATGAAACATGGGAAAATATCGTAGCAAAAGGATTTAATAAAGATACGGTGCTTAAAGTGATTCGAATGATTGATCGAAATGAATATAAACGTCGACAAGCTCCAGTTGGGGTTCGTATCACTCAAAAAGCGTTTGGACGAGATCGTCGTTACCCTATTACATCAGGTTTTTTGAAAGCATACGGGTAAAACACGGATATGCCATAATTAGTTTATTTTTATCATTAATATATTTAAATAAGCTAATTTTAATTATCTCTATTGCAGTGATTTATGTCGCATGCTATGATTTCATTGGTGGTAATTTTGGATCCAGATGTGGCCATTCTGGGGCTTCGGCGTGCATAGAGACGCTCGATAACTTCAGTCGTGAACATACCTATTGCCCAAAATGCTACGGAAAGCAAATTTTACTCTGTACGAGGAAAAAGATACAAATCAGGTTCAATTAGATGATAAGCCATGCATTTCATGGATTTGAATGTGAGGCAATAGCTTAATAGTGAGGGTATACGATCATGCGATTATTAGTGTACAAAGTTAAGTTTTTTTATCTCAATATAATGGAACTATATAATGCTTGCCAATAAAAGTGTCACCCAAAGGGATAATATTAATAGCCCAAACACTGTTTTTCCTAAATTGCCTCTATTGCAATCAATCACTAACAAAGTCAGTGACCATCTCCCCGATTTAAGTGATTTTATTCTAATTGCGGGTCAGCATGCTTTAGACACGACTGGATCATTATTAGAATGGCTTCGAGATATTTGTCAATTACCAATGATGAATGTATTTATGGTTGGGAAGTCGTATTCTAATAGTAATCGTGTCATTACGAAATTACGCCAATACTTGAAAATCAATTATCAACCGAATTCTGAGCAAACATTCCTTGGTGGCTTCTCTGAAGCCTATGACTACGACATCATTAAACTGTGGGAAAAAGTAGCGCTACGGCTTGAGAAATGTAGAAAAGAAAACAAGAAAATTAAGGGTGTTTTAATCTTAGATGATGGTGGGCACATATTCAATCGAATGATTCCTCGAATTTTAAAAATTATCATGTCAGACGAGATGCATATACCTGTTATTGGTATTGAGCAAACAAGCTCCGGTGTTTTTTCCTCTAGAAGTTTTCTTTATCCTGTGATTGAAGTTGCGACAAGTGCTGCTAAGCAACTTGAAGCATCTATGCTCGCAGAATTAGTTGCAACTCAATTAAAGACTAATATCTGCGGTTCTCTTTCTACCAATAACATTCCATTTCGAGAAGAAGAAATAGATAATCTTACTTACGGCATTGTTGGATTAGGTAATATTGGAACTTCATTATTATCACGTTTGAGGGATCTTGGATACCAGAACATCATTGTATACGATTCTGATTCCTCCAAGTCAAATACAGTAAATTTCAACAATATTACTGTCATAAAAAACTTGTTCTCCTTCCTAAAAAAGGCAGATGTAATTCTTGGTTGTACAGGAAAAAACTTTTTAGGGAATCATTTCTTAGAGTGTTTGAAAATTATTGAACGGCCTAGAAAAATTCCTCGTATTTTTGTGAGCCTTTCATCAAAAGATTCAGAATTTAATTCATTGCTTGTCAAGATACACCAAGATACCCGGAATGGCCCTATAAATCACCTACACGACATATTATATCCAAAGACCAATCCGAACTCCATCATTCTTGCTGCGGGTATGCCCGTTAATTTTCACCGAGTCAATTCTGGTCTTTGTGACTATTCTATTCCACACGAAGATATTCAATTAACACGTGGGCTGCTAGCAACCGCCGTCATACAAGCGTATAGCATGATTGAATTAGGTTATTCGCGAGTAGCAACTCAATATCAACTAGACCCTTACTGGCAACGATATGTTGTTTTGGAATGGCTTGAATTAACCAATAAATCTCTTATACCTGAATTCACCGATCTTAAGTGGATAGAAAAAAATTCCGGCGGTGAAACATCTTCTCCTACGTATATGAAACATTATTTTGAAGTCGAGTGACATTAATGGCTGTTAAAGACTCTCCCACTAAGATTAAATCAGAATTAGAAAATTATATTAGGAATTGTGAACCCGCATTACATGAAATACATAATACAATGTTTGCATTTTTAACACCTAAACTTCATGTAAAATGGGTCAATGACCTTGTGAAAATGTACTATAACTTACCTGGAAACGCCTTTTTAGAAAAAAGTTCACTGGAACAAAAAGTTACAGGCGATTTTCAAAATATTTTGGAACATCTCAATAAGATAGAGAAGATCAACATTGAATTTTCCATACATTTCACAACCACTAATCCAACACAACCTGATAAGTTGATAAAATGGTCTGCCAACGCTTTGAAGAGTCAAAATTTAAACTTAATGGGCATAATGCTAGTTGGAAGCATAGATTTTGATGAGTTAAATTTAAGCAAGAAAAAAATTGATTTCCTACAAAATTGCATCGATACCATCGTGGATTCTGTACCTGGAAGCATGTATTGGAAAGACAAAAACGGGATATATCTAGGCTGCAATAAAGCAATGGTAGTTAAAAGTAATTTAAACTCAAAATTTGATATCATCGGAAAATCTGACTACGAACTTTGGCCCGATAATGCACCTCAAGTTTGTCAACGTGATTTAGAAGTGATGAACGATAAAAAAACTATTGAATCTCAAGAAACAGTCACGATTAATTCAGGTGAAAATTTATATTTTTTGAGTATCAAAACCCCACTATGCGATGAATTTAAAAATGTAGTTGGTGTTGTCGGTAATTCACTCGAAATCACTGAAATTGTAAAAAGCAAAGAAAGGGCTGAGGAAGCTAACAATATCAAAACTCAATTTTTATTAAACATGCAACACGATATTAAAACACCCATTGGACATATTATCGGCCTTAGCGATATCCTTATGAAAATTGATGACAAACTACCAGATGAAGTTAAAGAATATATAGGTTACATCAATATCTCCAGTAAACGATTGATGGAACTCATCACCGACATTCTCCACTTTGCAGATATAGAAGCAGGAAAATCACCTAAGCGCAATAAGAATTTTAATTTGAAATCAATTATTACAAAAATCGTGGAACTGAACACAGGAATTGTTCATAAAAAACATCTTGACATCAAAATTGACTATGACACTTCAATTTCTCATGCTTTCTATGGTGATAGAGATCGATTGCAACGTGTTCTATTAAATTTATTTGATAACGCACTAAAATTCACAGATAGCGGTACAATTGAATTTTCTACAAAAGTTTTGAAAAATCTTCCCAACTCAAAAGTTCTATTGGAAATACGTGTTTGTGATTCGGGATTAGGCATTCCAAAGGAGAAACAATCTGTAATATTTGATAGGTTTACACGACTATCTCCATCTAGTTCAAATAAATACCCTGGCTTTGGCTTAGGATTATGGATGGTGAAAAAGTTTATTGAAGAAATGGATGGCCAAGTAACTGTTGAAAGCATTATAGGCAAAGGCTCTTGTTTTATTTGTACATTACCTCTAGGAGTTAGATAATGCGATTTCTTTTTATAGAAGATGACCATATAGCTCAAATAATTGGTCGGCATGTTGTCGAAAGTTGCGGCTATACTTTTGATGTTGCTGATTCTAGCGTTCAAGCGCTTTCATTAGTAAAAGAAAACTCATATCAGATTATATTTCTTGATTTAGGCCTACCCGATATTTCTGGAACCGAATTAATACAGATTTTTAGAGAAAAAATGGATTTAACAATACCGATCGTTGCAATCACTGCGTTCGACATGGAATCAAAAAAAATTGAGTGTGAAAAACTTGGATTTAGTGGTTTTATAGAGAAACCAATTAATCAAGACAAATTAATGAAGATCATCAAAGATGTTTTTGAATAATTGAGGGCTGAAAAAATGAGCAAAATGAATTCTGAATCTACAATTGGATATATG
>CAYUMZ010000150.1:0-5107 GCA_964446105.1 uncultured Gammaproteobacteria bacterium
TCCCCTTCAATAAAAGGTACAATTGGATTGTTGGGTATATTTAACGAACTATCGCTGTTTACAGTAATGGCTTCACCCTGCGTAGGCACTTGAATTTTCTTGTCACTCATAGAATTACTCCCTCTATCAAACTGACCATAAAATGTGGTATACTATATCAATAGTATCGTAGTTTTGGAATGATTGACCAAACTCGAGGTGCAGAACGATGTGTAAAGTAATATTATTCAATAAGCCGTATGGTGTCTTAACTCAGTTTACCGATAAATCAGGGCGACCAACGCTTGCAGACTACATCCCTGTGAAAAATGTCTACCCTGCCGGACGTCTTGATCGAGACAGTGAAGGTCTAGTAGTCCTGACCGACGATGGTAAACTTCAGCATCAGATTTCTGATCCAGCCTATAATCTCACCAAAATCTACTGGGTTCAGGTGGAAGGAAAAGCCACTCATGATGCCATCAATCAACTTCAGCTAGGGGTTAAATTAAATGACGGCCTGACTAAACCCGCTGATGTTAAACTCATACTGCCACCCAATGTTTGGACTCGAAATCCACCTATTCGCCATCGCGAGTATATTCCGACTTCTTGGCTTGAAATTGGTGTGCGTGAAGGTCGAAATCGACTGATTCGTCGAATGACTGCCGCAGTTGGCTTCCCAACACTGCGTTTGATTCGCTATAAAATCGGTGATTGGACACTCGATGATCTTGCGCCAGGTCAATGGCGCGAAATTATGAGTTCTCCTTCAAAAAAAATACTTCCTGTCGAAGAAGAATATTTGTAAACAAAAAAAGATAACAACTATGAAACAACATATTATCGTTGGAATGTCAGGTGGTGTAGATTCTTCTGTAACAGCAGCATTATTATGTGAACAGGGTTATCAAGTTACCGGCCTTTTTATGCGGAATTGGGACAGTGATGATAAAGATCCGTACTGCACCGCCACTCAAGATCTCACTGATGCCAGAACCGTTTGTGATAAACTCAATATCCCACTTAAAACAGTTAATTTTGCACAAGAATATTGGGATAACGTCTTTAAACATTTTCTTGATGAATATGCTGCTGGGCGCACACCTAATCCTGACATTTTATGCAATAAAGAAATTAAATTTCGAGCCTTTTTAAATCATGCCCTTTCTTTAGGTGCCGATGCAATTGCCACAGGTCATTATGCACGGATACATTTCGAAAACCATTATCAATTATTAAGAGGCAAAGATTCCAATAAAGATCAAAGCTATTTTCTATATACTTTAGGACAATATCAGTTAGCACATAGTCGCTTTCCACTCGGCGAATTAACTAAAACAGAAGTACGCAGAATGGCACTACACTATGGATTTATTAATCATGCTAAAAAAGACAGCACGGGTATTTGTTTTATTGGAGAAAGAAAATTTCAAAATTTTCTCAGTGAATATTTATTAGCACAACCTGGAAATATTGAAACAGATGATGGGAAAGTGATTGGAAAACACAATGGATTAATGTTTTATACGTTGGGACAACGTCAAGGATTGAAAATAGGCGGCCTTCATGATTTCCCTGAAGCACCCTGGTATGTGGTGAGTAAAGATATTTCAAGAAATGTTTTGATTGTTGCTCAACAACACGATCATCATCTTTTAATGAATGATTCACTGAACTGTCATACCACTTATTGGATAGATGAACAATCACCAATCTCACCATTGAAATGTACAGCAAAAATACGCTATCGATGCGCAGACCAACCTTGTATTGTAACAGCATTACCTAATGATAGTTACGAAGTCAAATTTCAACAACCTCAACGCGCAATAACGCCTGGACAATCCATCGTTTTTTATCAAAACGAAGTTTGCCTAGGAGGCGGTATTATCACTTAGCGTTGAACCCTTTTTCTTCCTTGGAAGATTCATCGCGACATGATGTCGTAGTTTAGAGTCGTAGTACATCGTTAACATAAGCGAAAAAAATAACGGATTAATTAACGCCATTTCTATGATATTTAACACAACTCGTGTTAATGAAAAAAATGAAACTGACGAGTAACTATAAGGAGACACGAAAATACTAAGAACCAATGGAATAACAATCACAGAAAAAGTTCTCCACCAACTTTTCCAGACCAGAAACCAACTGTATTTAAAGGATTCTATAACAGAATAATCATCCAAAAGAATTAATGGTGCTACAAAAACCAGCACAACACCTATAAAAACTCCTGGTGCAATTAAAAAGATCAAACCTAACCAACTCAGGATAGAAATTATAGGGAGCGCTATCAACAATCGAGGTAATTTTTTTAATACATACTGTGAGGATTCTTGAAAACTCATTTTTGCTTGTGTGCCGATCAAAAAGAGTTCGTGAATGATAAAGCCCGATAGAAAAATCAGCACTGGCAAGAAGAGCAGCATAATTAAACCGGATACAACGATAGTCGAATGAGGATATTGCTGTCTGATCAAATACCCCAATATTACACTCGGAATGCCTGTCATGACAGCTAATAGTAAAGACCAATGCCAAAGGGACTTGATTCCTATCCAATATAACGATAGACCACTGACAATAATTTCACTCAAAGATTGAGCTTTGGTTTTGAATGCGTACATCTCAACTCCTTCTGAGACTTCACAGAAGTTCCCACTCCAGTGGGCAACTCCTCCCCCTTAATTATCCCTCATCGCTAGATGATTAGCGGGAACCGCTATGAATAATAGCATAAAAAGTGCTAGAGTATCCGCCACGAGGCTTTATCTATGAATTATAGTACACTAGTTACACTAAATTTGCCAAAGAATCCTGGTGATCATCAGTTTTGGGGAGAAGTCTCAGGCTTGGGCGTTGCCCTATCCATTATGGCTGCGGCACAACAAGCTTCTGGCCCGCTTTTAATCATAGCGACTGATTCCCTCCAGGCTAAACGCCTGCAGGATGAATTAAACTTTCTTAATTCACCTTCAGAACCCCTTCTTGTTCATCTACTCCCTGATTGGGAAATATTGCCTTACGACCATTTTTCGCCTCATCAAGATATTATCTCTGAACGGCTACTGACGTTAAGCCAGCTACCGATGTGTACAAAGGCAATAGTGATAGTTCCTATCAATACCTTAATGCATCGCATTCCCCCGCGTCAGCATTTAGAAGCACATGTTTTTTCCATATCTCAAGGGATGAAACTTGATGGTGAAGCGTTTAGGCAACGTCTCATTCGCGCAGGCTATAGAGCGACCCCTCAAGTTTTAGAACACGGAGAATTTTCCCAACGAGGATCTATCATTGATCTCTATCCGATGGGAAGCCAACTACCCTTCCGAATTGAACTATTTGATGATGAGATCGAAACAATAAGAACATTTGATCCAGATACTCAATGCTCTCTAGAAATTGTAGAAAAAATAGCTTTATTACCTGCACAAGAATATCCACTCACTGAAGAAGCCATTATTCATTTTCGACAAGCCTGGAGAGAACGTTTTTCAGGAAATCCTGCAAAATCACCTTTATATGAATCAATCAGTGATGGATTAACAGCACCAGGGATTGAATATTATTTATCACTCTTTTTTGATCAACTCGAATCCGTATTTAATTATTTACCTAAGAATTCACTTGTGGTATCTGTTGAGGACATTTCTGCGAATGCCGAACTTTTTCGACAAGAAGTCAACTCGCGTTATGAACAGCTTCGTTATGATACAGAACGCCCCATCTTACCTCCTCATGCGATCATTTTAGATATCGATGAATTATTTGGAAATATTAAACAATTCCCTCATATTAAAATTACAAGTCAACCCGTAGAAAATAAAATGGGCAGAATCAATTTACAGCTGCAAAAGCCAAATGTTCAGTCTGCAGAACAAAAAGAATTTTGGCAACATCTCAGATCGTTATTTGATCAAAATATTCGTGTATTGTGGGTCGCTGAATCTGCAGGGAGACAACAAGTTCTGACCGATTTGCTTCAAAAAATTAATATTGTCGCTGAACCGTTTGATTATTTGAACAATTTTATTTCCAGTTCAAGCCAACATGGCATCACGATAGCGCCTATATTTCAGGGGGTAAAATTAATTGATAAACCTATCCTCATCCTGACAGAAGGCGAGTTGTTTGGTGAAAAAGTGATTCAACAACGGCGCAGACAAGGTCGGGGTTTAGATCCAAATACGCTAATTCGAAATCTTACTGAATTAGAAATAGGTTCCCCTATAGTGCATATCGATCATGGTGTCGGTCGCTATCTAGGACTTCAAAATATCACAACTGATGGTATCGAAGCTGAATACCTCACGATCGAATACGCAGAAAAACATAAACTCTATGTGCCAGTCTCCGCTTTACATTTAGTCAGTCGTTATACTGGCGCGGATTCGGAGTCTGCCCCCTTACATCAACTCGGATCGAGTCGATGGCAAAAAGCAAAACGTAAAGCCGCTGAAAAAGCACGTGATACAGCGGTAGAATTATTGGACATTTATGCGAGACGCGAAAGTAAAACACGTGAAAGCTATGGTAACTTGCCGTCTGAATATGCCGATTTTACTGAGAGTTTTCCTTTTGAAGAAACGCCCGATCAATTACAAGCAATTCAAATGGTCATCGAAGATTTAGCTAAAACTCGTCCTATGGATCGTCTGGTGTGCGGAGATGTCGGGTTTGGAAAAACAGAAGTTGCTATGCGCGCTGCGTTTGTTGTTGCCTACCATCAAAAACAAGTCGCAGTTTTAGTCCCTACCACTCTACTCGCTGAACAACATTTTAACAATTTTAGGGATCGATTTGCAAAACTTCCCATTTCAATCGAAATGATTTCTCGGTTCAAAAATCAAAAAGAACAACAAACAATACTGACACAATGCGCGGAAGGGAAAATCGACATCATTATTGGCACCCATAAATTGCTTCAACCCGATATCAAGTTTAAAAATTTGGGATTGCTAATCATCGACGAAGAACACCGTTTCGGTGTTCGACAAAAAGAACGCATCAAATCATTACGTGCTAATATTGATATTTTAACACTTACAGCAACACCGATTCCTCGCACATTAAATTTAGCACTGTCTAGTATCAGAGATTTATCCATAATAGCCACCCC
>CAYUMZ010000151.1:0-5090 GCA_964446105.1 uncultured Gammaproteobacteria bacterium
GGCATTTACATCACCACTAAAAAGTGCAAAATTTGCCGTGGCGTTAGCAACTGCAATTCGACTCAGTGAAAATAATTACTTGAACTACGTTGCTATGTTCGTTATGGGTGCCATTTTCTTAGCGGTGAGCATTGCACTTTCTACCGCGTTATGGTCCATTGTATTTCCTCTGATACTCACTGGCTTAACCACAATTTTCCCAGCATTAACGGGTATGATTAATGGTTTAGTTGCTACGCCTTTAATCGCTTCAAGTTTAACAGCGATTAATACTGCCATTGCTTCCGCTTGGTCATCCTTAGGTTTAACCGCTGCATTTGCTTATGCAGCAAATGCAATAGCTCTGCATTTCGGTATTCAAATCGCTGCAACAACGCTTGCCACAGGAGTGGGCAGTGCTCTGGTTGGTGTATGTGCTGCGATCACTGCGGGAAGAATTGCTGAGGCTTTCAGTAATGGTTGGGCAAGGCTGAATACATACTCATTCAGAAATGCGTTTTTTCCGTTATTTTTTCAACTTGAGCATGTAGAGAATAAAAAACAACAGCATCTATATAGTCCTACATATCAATACGATGCACTGAACCCTGGTGATCCTAGCAATGACGAATCCAAAGATACCCCTAGCCTAGACGCTCAGCGCACAGTCAGTCAGTATGACTGGTCACTTACTGATGCGGGTACTGCATCTGACATACCTTTAGCTGAACATCAACTCGAGTCGAACCCTTCATTACAAAATCACCCACAAATAGCGTATGACGATCTCAGTGAAGAACTTACAGTCAATGGAAAGACTCCCATATACTCACAAGTACGTTCACTCGCTGCAAAGATTGTTGGAGAAGAAACTGATGCAAATGATAACCAGATTTTAACCGTATTGCTTCCTGGCTATGATAATGGTTACTTTAACCTAACTTTTTCTAATGATTTACTGATCAAATCTACTTATAACCTCACTAATGAAAATATTATGACGGCATTGCGCTCGCCAATGAAAAAGCAATAGAGTATGATTCAATTCGTCAGGTATTAAAGAGCAACGCTCTGGTACCTGACAGAATTACACTACGAAACCAATTTGACGCCACGCTTCATATAAAATAATTGCTGCAGCATTGGATAAATTTAAACTGCGACTATTCGCTAACATCGGAATTCGAAGCCAGTGATTTTTGGGTAAAGACTCCAAGACATTCATCGGTAATCCTCGCGTTTCAGGGCCGAGCATTAAAAAATCACCGGCTTGATATTGAATATCTGTGTAATTCATTGAGCCTTTAGTTGTGAGAGCAAACAATCGCTCAGGATTGTTTTGTTCTAAAAATTCGGAATAATTCTCGTAGGATTTAACAGAAGCAAATTCATGATAATCTAATCCTGCTCGACGAAGACGCGCATCATCTAATTCAAAACCCATAGGTTTAATTAAATGTAATTGTGCCCCCGTGTTTGCACACAATCGAATAATATTCCCCGTATTGGGTGGAATTTCAGGTTCATACAATACAACATGAAAATTAGTCACAACAATCACCCTAAAAGGGAAGGAGCAAGTCTGACAATTCAGACCTGCCCCCATTACACAATATGAAACTACGCTAGGATCGTTAACCGATCACATCAGGTAAATTTTTTCCTGATTTTGCTTTTGGCGACGCACTTAAATTCTTCTGCTTTTTCTGTGATTTTTTATCTTGATGTTCACCTGCTTTCGATTTTTCACCTTGAACATCTGCTGATTCTTCTGCAGGCGTCACTGAAGCCACGCGTCCATTCATTTGAGTTTTAATATCGTTTTCACGTTTTTGTAGATACGCATCGCGCACTAAAATATACGGATCAAACGCTTCATCAATCACTTTGTCCGCAGGACGTAATGACGCTCGTGTTTCAAGTTTTTCAAGGAAATATAATTTCCACGCAATATTTTCAGGTTCAATATACGGCCAAAAAGTAAATGCATACACATTACACGGCACAGCCACCAAATCTCTGAACGTATAAATTCCAATAAAGGGCATCACGATAAATGAGGATTTTTTCCAGCCCCAACGCGCCATGGTAATTCCAAAATCTTGTTGATGCAGAGGGAAACCTACTCTTTCAGCCACATCTAAAAATCCAACTAATCCAAACGTTGTATTTAAAACAAAGCGCGCACCATCTTGATAAGCGTAACGCATTTCACCTTGTAAAATATCGTTGATCACTCGTGATGGTTCGTAAAAGTTTGAGAACATTCTACCAATACCCGCTTGAACAGGAGCTGGTGTTAAAGTGCCATAAATATCAGAGAGAGGACGCAAGATGACATAATCCATTGAGCGATTAAATTTAAAGACTGCGCGATTATAGTTTTCATACGGATCCACAGGATTTTTGGTTGTAGCGCACGCTGCTAAGAATAACACCGAGCTCAATAGAATAGCTCGATAGGATTGCCTCAAGATTTGCTTCACATGGTTCTTCATACCAGACTCCCTGTCATTAAAAAGAAGACTATACTAAAAAAACGGCGTCTGGCACAAGTGATGGGGTCAGATCTAACATTGAAACATTGTTTTGAAATCAGATCTACTCAACGCCATTCTTTTGGAACAACGTTTCAATGTTAGATCTGACCCCATTACTGAGCCTACTGCATTGAATATAAAGGATTTGGTTTTCCCACTTAATTAGACTTTTCATAGAATTTGATGTAGAATCAAGGTTTTTCATGTGGTTGCTTGCCTGGAGACTACCAGGCTATAGGCTCGGCGCGCGCGCGGATAGGTCAAGTAATTACAATATTTATACGCAAACGATACTGAGGATTCTATGACCACAACATCACACAATAGTTCATTCAAACAATTGGGATTAAACCCAAAACTGCTGCCAACACTCGCACAGCTAGGCTACGAGGTACCCACTCATATCCAGGCTGAATGCATACCCATTATGCTCTCTGGCCAAGATTTACTCGGACAAGCCTCCACAGGCACAGGGAAAACAGCGGCATTTGCATTACCCATTTTATCAAACTTGGATGAGTCACAATTACCACCCCAGGCTCTGATTTTAACGCCGACTCGTGAATTAGCGCTTCAAGTGGCTGAAGCTTTTCACTCATATGCCAAAACTGCCCTCCCCAATTTTCGAGTGCTACCCATTTATGGTGGCACTGACTATCGCGGTCAATTAACCGCGCTCAAACGCGGCGTGCACGTTGTTGTCGGTACACCCGGACGAATTTTAGATCATTTAGATCGAGGCACTTTAGTATTGTCACAACTCAAAACAGTCGTTTTAGATGAAGCCGATGAAATGCTCAATATGGGATTTCATGAGGATGTAAAAATGATTTTGTCTAAAATAAAAAATCCTCATCAAGTGGCATTATTTTCAGCGACTATGCCAAAAAGTTTGCGAGACATCGTGAACGAACATTTAAAAAATCCTGTCAAAATCCATATTAAACCTAATTCAAATTCGAATATTACAATCGAACAAGGCTATATCGTGGTAAGCCAACAACATAAATTAGAAGTTCTTACGCGATATTTAGAATTAGAAGATATTGATGGTTCCTTAATATTTACTCGAACAAAAATCGGTTCAGAGGAAGTCGCAAATAAACTTCAAGCTCGCGGATATGCTGTTTCTGCATTAAACGGCGATATGCCTCAATCAGCACGTGAAAACGTTATTAAAAAAATTAAAAATGGAACTCTGGATATTATTGTTGCAACCGAAGTCGCCGCTCGCGGCCTTGACGTCGATCGAATCAATCACGTGATTAATTACGACATTCCTCAAGATATTGAATCTTACACACACCGCATCGGACGTACGGGTCGTGCAGGAAGAAAAGGCAAAGCGATGCTATTTGTCACTCCTCGCGAAACTCGTATGTTACGTGCCATTGAAAATTCGAGCGCTTCACCTTTGAAAGAAATGTATCCGCCTTCAGTCACTCAAATTAACAAGAAAAGAGCGGGAATGCTAAGTGCCGAAATCGGTCAAATTTTATCGACGAATTCACTCGATTCTTTTCGCGAAATCGTTAATAAATTAGCACATGAACACGAATGTTCAGAACTCGACATTGCTGCGGCTTTTGCTTCCCTGAGTGGAAAAGTAAATTCTCTACAAGAAAAAGCTCATGATATTTTTGTGGAACAGTCAGACAGACCCAACAATAAAAAAAGAAGATTTTCCGATAAAAATAAAAAAGGTTTTAATGATAAGCGTCGCGACAATAAAAAGTATTTCGGTGAAAAAAGTGGCAAATTTTCAAAGAAAAAGCGCCCTAATTCAGACAATAGACCTCTTCAAAACAAAGATCGTAAAAAAATTCGATAATTATTTAAGGGGTCAGGTCTAACATTGAAACTAGGTTAAACGGAATCTAGTTTCAATGTTAGACCTGACCCCTTCATTCTGATTTTAAGCTGCGCATTAATAAGGCTTGCACAGCTTCTGAAGCAGTGATTTGACCTTGCACAACTTTACTTACTGATTCAAGAATAGGCATTTCAATACCAAGAGCTTGAGCACGTTTGGCGACGATGATGGCATTTTGCTTTCCTTCCACCACTTGCCCCACTTCACGTTCTGCTTGATCAATAGGTTGTCCTTGCCCCAATGCAAAACCAAAGCGCCAATTTCGTGACGGACTTCCAGTACAAGTGAGCACTAAATCACCTAAACCCGCTAGTCCCATAAAAGTTTCGGTTTTCCCGCCTAATGCAATGCCTAATCGACTCATTTCGGCGAGTGCTCGAGTAATGAGCGCACATCGCGCATTGGCACCATAACCTAAACCATCTGAAATTCCCGCAGCTATCGCAAGCGGATTTTTAACTGCACCACTAATTTGCACACCAATAATATCGGTGTTGATATACGGCCTAAATGTTGGCGTATGAAATCTTTCAACGAGATCGTTTGAAAATGTCAAATCTTGACTCGCAATGGTAATGGCTGTCGGTAAATTTTGCGCAACTTCAGCAGCAAAACTTGGCCCTGCAAGCACTGCGGTAGGAATTGGCCAAGAAATAAACTCTTTCACGACTTCGTGTAATAATTTCCCGGATGAAGGA
>CAYUMZ010000152.1:0-5046 GCA_964446105.1 uncultured Gammaproteobacteria bacterium
AAAGAATTATTTTAGAGATTACATGTTAGTTACTCCGAATAATTTAATAACTTATCTTGAAATAGCAAAAAAACTTGAAGTTGAAAATTCTATCGGTGCCAAGAGTGAAAAATCAAACATTCACTCAAAACAGTAACAGGAGGATATTTATGAAAAAACTCATTTTGTTTTTCGGTGAACGGCGTATATATGAAAAAGCCTATCAACAAGCCTTAGATTGCGCAAAAAAAGGTGACAAGTTAAGATCATTTGCAATGTTTAATGAACTATTGCAGGGACATCCTCATGATGTCAATGTTCGGAGACAAATATTGCTATTAGCAAATGAATTAGGAAAAGATGTCAATCTACCTGATGAAAATATGCACAGTTTAAAGCAGTAATTTTTTAGAGTGGGGTCAGACTTGATCCCAAGCTATAAATTTATCAATCAAATCGGATTTGAATTTACTATTCGTTTTAAATTTTAATGACTCGATGTGATGTTCGACAGTACGTCGCGAGATACCCAAACGATTCCCGATTTCTTTTGCTGTTTTACCACGAACTAAGAGCGATAATACTTGTTTTTCGCGCTCGGTTAATTGGGAACATGGATATTGAAAATGGGTTGTCAATGATAAAGGGAACGCCTGATTAGAACCCAGTAATCCAGTGGAGATTAATTGTGAAAATGCATAGGCTAACTCACCAATGCCTAGACCATTCATATTAATTGAACAACCAAAAATCCCAATGACAGTATCTTCATAATACCAAGGAAATTTAAATGATAATGCTTGTATAGACACAGAATTTGGAATATCACCGGATTCCTCTGTCACTCTTAGCATTTTAGTACGAATAACCTCTCTGTCTGTCGCCAATACATGCGCAACAGAACTGCGCTTCGCGAAATTATCGACTGACTTTCCAAGCATTTCTCGAAATGAAGATGCGCCAACTAACGCAGCGGTTGCATCATTTGAATTGACAATTCGGCTATCAGTATCAAGAAAATAGGCTGTAATGGGGAGATTATAAATTGAAGAAATCCGGTTGCTTAAATCTTGATCCGATAAAGGTGGTTTGACAAGAGTAACGCCTTGCTTATAGCGCTGCACAAGCAAGTCTCCGTTTGCGTCAAATGCCTTATCTCTTGTAGTCATGTAGGGCATTTTCCATCTTAAGGAATACCTCTGTCAACCACCTTCTTGAACGAGACCCCAACCACCCATTTTGCGGCTCATAGAGCCCGGAATATACGCTATAATTGAAGTATGAATACGTTAACATTCTTTCTACATGGAACACGGTACCATGAAGAAGGCAGGATCAAAACCGTGATTTCAGCTCTTTCTGAGCAGTGCTCATCAGGAGGGTATGTCGTTAACGGGCCAGGCGGAAAAGCTCAATCAGGAAAACCGCCCACCATACCAGGCACTTACAAAATTGATCAAGTCACCGGTGAAAAAGTACCCCAAAGAACAATTCTTCCCCAAAAACTGACTGAATTAGCTGCTACTGCAACCGGTTGGGGTGTTGAACAGAATCTCGTTGAAATGCTGATGCAAGTCGAAAAACAACATCCACTTCCTGATACCATTAACATGGTGGGATTTAGTCGTGGGGCCGATGCGTGTTTGCGATTTGCTAATTTAATGTACCAGTTTTATCCACAAATTAAGATTAATATTATTGCGATTGAACCTGTGCCTGGCCCTGGGAGACAAGGCGCAGACACAGCAAAAATTATTCCTCCTAATGTAGGAAATTATATTTCCACACTGGCCCTGCATGAAAATAGCTCTCTTTTTAGGCCTCAAGATTACAGCACATTAAAACCGCAAGATTTTGAAAACACCCATGTCGAATCTTTGCCCATACCAGGACATCATGGTATTCACAGCCGTTTATCCGATAAAAATCCTGATATGGAAGATGCTACTGAATTAGTGCAAGATATAGCCATTGAACGGTTAAAAGAATGGGGGACAACATTCAGAGAAGATCCGCAATATCCTAGAAAAATTACTCAAGAGGATCGATCTGAATATGAGCCACGAACTGATACTGATCCAAAAGGATTAATTCATAAATATTCTAGAATGATATGCCTAATTGATTCTTATGGCCCATTTTCAACTGTTCGATACTCTGCTCGACATCGAGACGATTATTCACCCATATTATCTCACTGCTTTATCAATCAGCATCATTTAAAGTTATTTGCACAACAATTCCCAGTGACCTACCAATATATGTGTGATCCCGATGATAGAAAAAAAGAAAATTCAAATACAGAACTCAGCGAACATCCGAGCGTAAAAGATTGGCTTGAAAAAACCTTTGAGGCTCATCCTGAAAAGAAAGAACCCATATTCTTCAATCCATCGAAAGATCAGCTCGATGGTAATTACCTTCGAGTTGCGATGGCTATCCATGCATTCAGAAAAAATCCCATGATTAGCGGCGAAGAAAAAATAGCAGCGAAAAAATTATTACAAGATTGCAAAAATATTTTGCGAAGACCGTTTAGCAATAAAGAAAATGAAATCAAAATCGTAGTGGATGAATTTCTCAAAAAATACCCTAATAGTAAATTAAGCTCTCAACTTTCTGCGCGATTTGAAGCTAAAGAACCTACAATGCAAGAAAAGGTCATTCATGATTTAAAAGCTGCTCGAAATCAAAGCTTATTACAAAGAATTGTTGAAAGTATTGAAAGCACCTTATCATCAAAAAGAGAAAACTTTTACAACACGGTAAGAGATTCACTGACTTCTGCCATAAACACATTATCTGATAAATCAAAATCGAAAGAAGAAATCGTACAAATTCTCCGAGAAACAAACAAAACAATAGAAAAAACCAGAAACGAGTGTGGGATTTCTAATTCATCAAGAATAGAAAATACTATAGATAAATTAATCACGTTCGCAATACGAGCACCAACAGCCAAACCTGATTCTAAACCAACTACAGCACCTAAGATGGGGTCAGGTCCTGGCAAATGAGAAGAATATTGTCATTTGTAAGAACCTGACCCCATCTGCTTCAAAATCCTAGATTCAGCAACCTAGATATTGCTCTCATCTCTTTTGATTAGTATGATCATTATCTAGAATGGCTAAAACGTTCAGATTTTGTCCTGATTGGGTGAAAAAAATGATTTTAAAACCGGAGTTTACTCTTGATAAATGAGGATTCTAAAATCATTTTTTACGCCCAAGATGGGCGATATATGAACGTTTCCATCATGTGGCAAATAGTAATATAGGATTTTTATGCGTACCTCACAATTTTTATTGGTAACACAAAAAGAAACCCCGGCTGATGCGGAAATCGTTAGCCACAAGCTGATGCTTCGCACAGGGATGATTTCTAAGCTCGCTTCAGGCATTTACACATGGCTGCCTCTAGGGCTGCGCGTCCTTAAAAAAGTTGAAACCGTGGTCCGCGAAGAAATGAATAGCATCGGGGTGAGCGAGTTGTTGATGCCTGCCGTACAACCCGCCGAACTTTGGTCTGAGTCTGGACGATGGGAAAAATATGGCCCGGATATGTTGCGCATTAATGATAGACATAAACGTGAATTTTGTTTTGGTCCTACTCACGAAGAAGTCATCACGGATATTGCGCGAAATAAAATTCGTAGCTACAAACAATTGCCGCTTTCCTTTTTTCAAATTCAAATGAAATTCCGCGATGAAATTCGTCCGCGTTTTGGAGTGATGCGATCACGAGAATTTCTGATGAAAGATGCGTATTCATTTCATCTAGATTCAGAATCGTTAGAAAAAACCTATGAAACGATGTTTAAAGCTTACACAAAAATTTTCACGCGTCTAGGATTAAATTTCCGCGCCGTGCTTGCCGACACCGGTAGCATCGGCGGGAATTTCTCTCATGAATTTCAAGTATTAGCCAATTCAGGGGAAGACCTCCTCGCATTCAGTGATTCCAGCGATTATGCTGCGAATGTTGAACGCGCGGAGGCATTAATCCCTACTGCGACACCATCAAATTCAGCTGAATCAATTAAATTAATTAACACGGATAATCACTATACTGTGGATCAAGTATGTCAGTTTTTGTCGATACAGCCACAACAATTAATTAAAACCTTATTAGTGAAAGGCTCTGAATCCGAAATAGTCGCTCTGGCTTTGCGAGGTGATCATGATTTAAATGAAATTAAAGCCGCCAAACATCCTAAAGTAGCAAACCCACTTCAATTCGTAAAAGATGACGCAATTCAAAACCAATTAGGATGCAAAGCAGGATGCATAGGACCGGTGAAATTGAATATTCCGCTCATTGTCGATCGTGATGCTGCCGTAATCAGTAACTTCGTTTGTGGGGCAAATCAAGAAAATGAACACTATCAGCATGCGAATTGGAAACGCGACGTAGGCGAAATCGAAATTGCTGATTTACGAAATGTGGTGCCCGGGGATTTAAGCCCGGATGGCAAAGGCAAATTACAATTTGCTCGCGGAATAGAAGTTGGCCACATTTTTCAATTGGGTGATAAATACAGCAAAGCCATGAACGCTAATGTCTGCGATGAATCAGGAAAAGCACGCCCGATGTTGATGGGTTGCTATGGTATCGGCATTTCACGCATCGTCGCTGCTGCTATCGAACAAAATCATGATGAGCAAGGGATTGTGTGGCCAGAACCCTTAGCTCCATTTCAGATTGCTTTGATTCCTGTGAATATGCATAAATCGGATCGACTCAAAAAAACCTGCGAAAAAATTTATGAAGAATTGAAACAAGCGGGTTACGATGTGCTTTTCGATGACCGCCAAGAAAGACCTGGCGTATTATTTGCCGATTGCGATCTTATAGGAATCCCCCATCGGCTCGTGTTGGGTGACAAAGGACTTGATGAGAATATCATTGAGTATAAAGCACGAAATAGCACTGAAACTAAAAAACTCCCACTTGATCATTATCTTGATGAATTAAAAAATTTAGTTGGTATAAAATAACCTCATAATTCTGTATCCAGCCCGCTCCTAATGAAATCACCAGGTTAATAGGAGCACACAATAATGA
>CAYUMZ010000153.1:0-5043 GCA_964446105.1 uncultured Gammaproteobacteria bacterium
TTTGATGTTTTCCATGAAGAAATTATAGTATAAATGAAGAAAGTGTGAGGTCTTCTCATCAAAAGTATGGCACAATTTCGACTGCTGGCGAGAGCGCGTAAGACGCCGATGAGAGGAGACAATCATCGGGAGATACAGATGCATTGTGCTTTGCAGCAGATAGTTTATGCAACACCCAGAAGCCAATGGATTGCCATGGAGTAACAATGTACACTAATCAGTATCACTTATTGCTGACACGTCGCTTCTTGCCGTTGTTCGTAACGCAATTTTTAAATGCATTCAATGATAATGTTTTTAAGACAGCGCTGGTCATATTAATTACCTATAAAATTTCAGCGGGTAGCGAGGCACACAACCAAATGCTTGCAACCTTTGCCTACGGATTGTTTATCACGCCATTTTTTCTTTTTTCTGCCACTGCAGGTCAGATCGCTGACAAATTTGAAAAATCAAAACTCATTCGCATGATAAAGTTTGCTGATATACTTTTTATGATTTTGGGGGCTTATGCGCTGATTTATTCCAGCATTCCCTTACTCATGACGACACTTTTTTTAATGGGAAGCCAATCCTCTTTTTTCGGCCCTTTGAAATATGCCATCCTGCCCTATCATCTTCAAAATGAAGAATTAATTGGTGGAAATGCCTTTATTGAAGCCGGCACATTTATATCAATATTAATGGGCACTATTTTATCAGGTTTTGTAGTACTATTACCTTACGGCGCACATATAACAGCCTTTATTGTACTGGGTGTCGCAATAACAGGATGGCTCAGCAGTCTTTTTGTCCCGCCAACTTCGAGAGCTCACCCTCAATTAATCATTAATAAAAACTTTATTCTTGAAACCTGGAACATCGTAAAATTTGCTGGGACTCATCGTGAAATTTTTCTCGCAATTATGGGGATATCCTGGTCTTGGCTTGTAGGAGGAATATTTGTATCGCAATTCCCTACATTTACGAAAGATATTTTGGGCGCTGAGAGCCAAGTTGTGGCCATTTTCATGTGTTTCTTCTCCGTCGGAATTGCCATTGGATCTCTCGCCTGTAATAAATTATTGCACGGCGAAGTGAATGCAAAATACATTCCACTGGCGATCTTCGTGATGGGTATTTTTATTGCCGATTTATTTTTTGCGAGCCAATATTATGTTCATTTACCCGAACACAAATTAATTACACTATCAGAGTTTATTCGAAATCCGGCGAGTTGGCGTATTTTTGCTGATATTGTTTTACTATCAATTTCTGGGGGAATTTACATAGTACCTTTATATGCATTATTACAAGTGCGCTCACCTGAAAATCACCGCGCCCGAATTATCGCCGCCAACAACATTATCAATGCAATTTTCATGGTGATTTCAGCCCTGATGATTATGGCATTACTACAAATGCATTTCACATTAACGAAAATCTTTTTGACTTTGGCTTTATTGAACACTGGGATCGCACTGTATATGGTACGTATTTTGCCAGATGCATTAATTCCATCTTTTTTAAAGTGGCTTCGTTAACAAAGCTGAAGAACTAACAACTGTAACGATGACTTGATTTATTGTCGTCACCAAAACACATGTACAGTCCTATCATAAGTGCTGTAGCTGCTGCAGCACAAATTAATAAACTTAGAAAAGCTGGGGCAGTAATAACCTTGAAGGTTGCCAGTAGACCTAAAGCTGCTGTACAAGCAACTACCTCGGCAATATTCCAGAATAAATCTTCGCTTGTGTATGACATAACTTAACTCCAAATAAGTAATATCATCAAATGTAGAGGACTTTAACGATTTCGAAAGTCAGTAATCCATTCGGTGTTTGAATTTCAACTTCCGTACCTTCGCTTTTTCCAATAATGCCTTTTGCAATTGGTGAAAGATAAGAAATCTTTCCGTGTTTTAAATCTGCTTCACCTTCACCTACAATCTGATAGCGTACTTTTTGATCGGTGTCGACATTGACCAATTCAACTGTAGCACCAAACACAACGCGATTATCAGGAGGTAAAGAGGTGACATCTATCACTTGGCTATGGCTTAAATCAGATTCCAGTTTTTTAATTCTCGCTTCAATAAACCCTTGCTGTTCTTTTGCGGCGTGATATTCGGCATTTTCTTTAAGATCGCCATGAGCTCGTGCTTCTGCAATGGCTTTCACAACATCCGGTCGTTTTACACGTTTGAGATCTTCGAGCTCGACCGTCAGTTTATCAAACCCGAGCTTTGTCATGGGTAATTTGTGCATTTAACAATGGTCTCTATAATTTTTTAGCAGGAAAAAATTTTACCAGTTTGGATCTTGGCGTAAGGCCTGCATATCAACTTTTGGAGGATTACTCGGATACATCAGCCACGCTGCAGCCAAAAACACAGCAGCGACGGTCAAAACTGTAGACAATGAGAGCAAATTAAAGGCTCCATAGGCTGCCAACCCTACTAACGCAAAAGGCGCAGCGACTACGACAGCAGCAGCAAACAAAGCCCATGCATTTGAAAATAAGCTCACCATCGGCCTTACTGAACTAAAAACACCTGAAAACGGTGTATATTCTGGACCTTTTCTCATAAGTAGTACCTCTTTAATCTATTAGTGATAGGGGACATTTTGTCAGAAAAAGTACCCATTTGGCAAGAAAAAACGGTGAAGGCGCTAATCAGACAGATCAGCACTATGGACAGGGTCATCAAAGCCTTTAAGGACGGCCTTTAGGCGGCGCTCTTCAAGGGCATCTTCAATCAGGCGTCGAATGGCCCGACGGGGTTTCTTGGAAACCACAACCTTCTCCGGTTCATCGGAGACAGAAGACTCTTCTGCAACAAACTCTTCTTCATCAATCACATCGATAGTATCTAAATCATCGTGACTCATGGCTATATTCCTGACAGCACCTAGTGTGGATAAATAGCCCCCTCGGAAAAGGGGGCTGAAGATCAATTAATCATTCTCTTGGTAATCTGGGTTTCCAGCGGTACCAGCAGCGTTAGCATTAGCTTGCTGATTGTTGGATTGCCCCTGATTTTGAGCCTGTGATTGAGCTTGAGCTTGATTTTGCTCTTGACCTTGTTGATTTTGGTTTTGTTGTGTTGCTTGAGCGTTATTTTGTTGCTTACTACTTTGAGCATTTGCAGCATCATTTGCATTGCCATTAGCATTTGTACCAGTATTATCAGCAACTTTGACCTGAGAATGCTTTTGAGCCACATGGCGCTTACCATGATGGTGTTTATTCTGTTGCGCATTCGCAAATCCTGCCGTGCTCAACCCTAGTGCTACTACTACTGCTATTCCAACAGTTGCCTTTTTCATCAAAATTCTCCTTAAGTAATACGATATAAAAACCTGTGAACCACGACTTAATCGAAAATCGTAGATTCGACGGTAATATATGCTGAATTTTTTCTTTTGACAAGAAGAGATCAATGGGCCTGTGAACAGACAGGGTGGGGGGTGCCTGGCTACGAATCTTCTCCTCTAGCACCAATTGTCGTGACAATATCACGACAATTGCCCCCACTAACGGCGACTAAATATCTAAACAGCAACTTTAGATTTTCTAAAAAAATTTAAAGTGGTGCTTTAAATTCTATTAATGATGTGCTATTCTATATTAATGATTACCTTCAAGAGAATACTCGATATTGCGAAGCTGGTTGAAAGCCGTTCATACTTCCTTTTTGGGCCGCGGGCAACAGGCAAAAGCTTTTTGATTAAAAAGCAGCTAGCGGATAAGGCCATTGTGTTGAACTTGTTGAAAACCGATCTTTCTTTACGATTGACTGCCGAACCCTATCGGCTCGAAGAAGTAATACGGGGCGAAATGACAACAAAGAAATCGCCTGCTTGTATTGTGCTAGATGAAATTCAAAAAATTCCTCTTTTACTGGATGAGGTGCATCGACTGATCGAAGAGTATCAATGGAAATTCCTTTTAACGGGCAGCAGCGCTCGCAAACTCAAACAAGGACATGCTAATCTTTTGGCTGGAAGAGTGCGTCAAGCAGAATTATTTCCACTCTGTTATCCTGAATTACCTGAATTTAATTTAGAGCGTTATTTACAATTTGGTGGTATGCCTTTGGTCGTGACGAGTGACGATCCGATTGAAGAATTGCAAAGTTACGTCAATACATATCTTTATGAAGAGATTCTGGCAGAAGGTTATGTACGAAATTTACCTGCATTTACTCGATTTTTGCAACTTGCTGCAAAAACCTCTTCGCAAATTTTAAATTACAGTAAAATTGCCAGCGATGTCGGTGTTTCTGTGCCAACCATCCGAGAATATTATCAAATTCTTATCGATACTTTGCTAGGTTTCTCCTTACCTGCTTGGACAAAAAGCAGAAAGCGTAAAGCCACTAATACCCATAAATTTTATTTGTTTGATTTGGGTATCATGCATTATTTGAATGAAGTGCAATATCTAGATCGTGAATCAGATTTATACGGAAGAGCTTTTGAACATTGGATCGGACTAGAGTTACGAAGCTATTTGAGTTATCGACGTATAAAACAAAAATTAGCATTTTGGCAATCTCAGCAACATCTTGAGGTCGATTTTCTTGTAGGAAACACCTATGCATTTGAAGTGAAAGCAGCAAGAAGAATCAACAACTTCGATTTAAAAGGATTAATGGCTCTCGCTGAAGAAAATGTCTTCAAAAAATATTACCTTATTTCGCACGACCCTTTGCCTAGAGTTATCAATAATATCATATGCCTTCCATGGCAAGATTTTATCAATCAACTTTGGGCAGATGAGATAATTAATTAAAGGGAAGGTGTCAGGTCTTGCATTAATAATAATATTAGATTTGATACCTTGCTTTCACCTCCTTCCCTGCACTTCGTACCTTTGTAATTCTGAGCGTAGTACTGGTTATTTACATAATATGACACAAACCTTCCTGAGATTTGGCTTCCTTAGGAGTCGTTACTTCTGTGATGATCATATATCGACAACAAAGTAAGGTTGTCACAAACAAACCATTTTGATCAAAATTAATATCAAAATGATACTGCTTCAATTGATTCTGAA
>CAYUMZ010000154.1:0-5018 GCA_964446105.1 uncultured Gammaproteobacteria bacterium
CGCCATCAGGAATAACAGAATTCTCATAGCATTTGAACGCGGCAATCAAATAGGAGTAATCTGTGGGATGTATCAACCACAACCACAAACAATTACCTTAAATGCAGCTGTGTATTTTGGCGAAGCAGAAGGATTATTAAGGCATAAAACACCTGCCGTGATGGTTCGAAATGTTAATAATTTTATTTTACTCACCTCTGCGAGTTCAGCTAGAGATGATGGTCTTTATTGTTCTAGATTGCAATTTAACGGACAGGGTCAGCTAATCTTGGATCATCTGAGAAATTATGATGTCGGATATTGGCCCACCGCAACTCTGATCGGTGAAAGAATTATTAGTTTCCACGATTTTAACCAGTGTTTTGAAACTTCGCGATTGTGCAGACATGATTCTGAGTTAGCTGAAATTGATGCGGAACCTGTTCTCATCGGAAACCTGCGCAGATAATGTAATTTCATTTTTAATGCTAAAGTTATTTTATTATACTTGTCACAGTCTCCTTACCATTGCAGTTTCACATATCCTTTATACATAACTAATGATATAAATAACACTTAATTTCTATTTAATTCTAAAATTTGTTTTTTCCACTGAGTCATATGCGATGCCAATGCGATTTTTATAGCCTCAATAAGGACACCAAAAGTATACCTTATAATTATATTTTTCCATATATAAAACCCTTTTAAAGGGTTATTTTGCAGTAATATTATAATTCTATATTGACTTAATGATAATTTAACTGTATAATATACCTTTATATGGAATATTATGCATATAAACTATAATCAATTTAAAACACTTGGGCCCTTAGCGGCTCAATTGCTTGTGACTCTATACAGCCGCAATCGCCCGGTATTTCACTTTAGTGAAGCGCAAGACATTTTAGCTGCCCGTGCACCCGCCTCTAAAGCATTAGCTCAGTTAATAAATCATGGCGTAGTCACTCGTCTAAAATCAGGCGTCTTTCGCATCGTTCCATTCGAGCTAGGATTTGAGAGTGAGTACTTAGGGAACCCATACGTCGTTGGGCGTGAATTAATATTGGCCGGCCGTAAAAAAACTAAAGCACCCTATTATCTCTCATATAGTTCAGCCTTTGATATGCATCAACTCGTAACTCAACCACAATTTGTGATTTATGTAAGCTCACCCAAAATGATTCGTCCTCGTACAATACAAGGAACAGAATTTCGCTTTGTCTGTTGTAAAGAAAAAGATGTTTTCGGAATTACCGAATTGTGGATCGACAAAAATGAAAAAGTTCGCGTGAGCGATTTAGAACGTACCCTGATAGATGGCTTAAAAGAACCCAGTTACTGCGGTGGATTTTCTGAAGTAGCAAAAGCTTTTTTGATAAAACGTCAAGCAGTCGATCCGCAAAAATTAGTCGATTATTCGATTAAACTTGGTGTGGGTGCCGTGATTAGAAGACTTGGATACCTCATGGAACTTTACAAAATCGGTTCACGAATCCACTGGGAATTTCTACAAACAAAATTGACCAACACCTATCAATTGCTCGATCCAGAACTACCCCCTACCGGCCCCTATATTGCAAAATGGCGAATAAATGCGAATATAACACCAGAAGAACTACTTGCAATAGGAGAAACTTAATCATGATACTTCAAAGTCAAATATCGAAATTATCCAACCGATTATTGAGAGAAAATGGCGGTAGACGCATACCAGAGTACGTTTTGGAACGTGATTATTGCATAGCTTGGCTTTTAGTTAGGTTGTCGCGAATGCCACTTAAAAATAAAGATATTTTAAAAGAGGAACAGAACTACTAGATTTATTTGATTATGGGACTCAAAGGTGCACCAGTTACAAAACTGATAGTGATACCATTCAAAAACAACTCAAATACACTATTAGCCATCTATGAATAAAATAGTTTATATATTTACCTATAACCAAACAGGCGGATGGACGAAGCATTTTTATATGTGCTAAACTGCTCAGACTAGATGAGAATAGATTAAGTTGTTGAATACAATATTAATTATATTTGAATTATCACTGCTCTGGAGGTGAAATGGATCCTGTAACAACCTTGATTGTCACCAGTGCTGTTAGTGGCGCTGCTGGCAGCTTTATTAAAGAGTTAACCTCTTCTGGCGCGAAATGGCTGATTGATTTGGTAACAGCCCAATCACCAGAAATGCAGGCCACTGCTAAAAAAAATATAGAGAATTTCGTTACAAGATTAGCGCAGCGGGTCGAGAGATTAGAGTCGGAAATTCCTACTGACAGTGCAGAAAAATTTAAAAATTCGCTTAATCACCCTAGTAGCGCACTGTTAATTAAAACTGCTCTTGTAGACGCAGCGACTACCGATAACGAAGAAAAGCACGAAATATTGGCAGAATTGATAGCTCAAAGGTTAACTGCTAATGCGGACGATATGATTGCACTTGCTGGCTCCGCAGCCTGTTCGGTCGTAAATTCTCTCTCGACTCGACAAATTAAGATATTGGCAGTACTCTCAGTTCTATCAACAATACGTCCCTTATCTAAACAAAATATTAATGATTTACCTCGTGCTAAAGCGTGCATTATGGATTGGTGGAAGAAATTTATTATGCCGCTTGTATCTGATGGATCATTTTCGGAAGCACATCATCTTGATTTTGAACATTTGGTAGCAATGGGTTGTATTAGGTTAAACGATATACCAGAAGACCTTATAAAAATTCTCTCGAGCGGGATTATTGATCCTAAACCAAATTTATCAGCTGAAGATTTCGAATCTGAAGAGTGGTTTCAGATTTTAAAAAAACAATGGCTTGATTTGGAGCGTTCAAAAGCAACATCAATAGGCCAGCTGATTGGGACTCTTTACCATGATGCAATATCTAAAACTAAAACGCAGATTAATTGGTAATTAAATTTGATCAATAATAGTGATCACGGTGATTTTTTAGACTGGCGTTCGTCGCCAGTATCTTTAGTAGCTGGCTCAATCTCTTGCTGAATGCTTAGTTTTGTTCCGGATGCGAAGAAATCAGTCTGACCGCTAGCATTAGCATCAGGTGAAATATGTTGTTTTATACGTTCTGCGGTTCCTTTTGGTAAGAAAACGCCATTCAGAAAATCACTTTCTAGATATTCTAGTAATGCGACTAGCTGATCGGCATCTCCCTCAATTTCAATTATATTAGAAGCAGGAGGATCAGGAGGCATATCATAAAGTATTTGCTTACGGCCCTCGGTAACATATAGAGCTTGCCCAGCAAGTTGAGTCCACAGACTATTACAGCGCTTATCATCTCCTGTATGAAAAAATAATTTCTCATTATCATTAGACAACTCAATCTTGGCTATTATTCGATCAGGACTCGAAATGACAATTTCAAAAAAGTGTTTCATAAATTTCACACCTTTAAACTGATATAGATTAAAGTTCAGATCTTAATCTATAGCAGTCTATTTGTCTTGTGAGACTTTCAATAAAAAACCTTTCCACTCACTTTGGAATATCCAACGGCAAAGATAAACTTATCCAGAGCCGCGTAGGCGAAGAATCCGAACCTTCTTGGAGGGAAATAAAGCGCAGCGAGGGGGAGCCGAGCGAGCCATTCCCGGAAAGATGTTCGGATTCTCACGCCGATTTTGGACACTCGAAAAATCGAAATGCCTTCAATATAAGAACAAATTCAGTTATTATCATCTTAGCGAAGGAAGCTACGATTATGACTCTGGATTAGCCATTGAGACGCGCCCTCGCCTTGGATAAAAGTGATCATTTTAAACCTTCTAGGTGAAGATTATGAAAAAGTTTTGTTATTTACTGCTTAGTATTACATTTTTTATCGCTGGTTGCTCAAGCACCCCTAAAGGTGTAGAAGCTTATAAAGATAAATCTGCAGAAGCTATTTACGCTGAAGGTGAAAAAGATCTGCAAAAGAAAGCCTATAAATCAGCTATAGCGCACTTTGAGGCCTTAGATGCACTATACCCCTTCAGTAAATACGCAGAAAACTCACAACTACACATCATCTACGCTTACTATGGTTCTGGCGACTTACCCTCAGCCATCGCCGCAGCCGACCGATACATACACCTCTACCCACGTAGCGAACGTGTTGACTATGCCTATTACCTTAAAGGCATCATGAAAATCGAACGTGATAAATCCTGGGTCTACAGCGCATTTCCCTTAGATGTTGCAACTCGCGACCTGGCCAGCATTCGCGAAGCCTTCCAAGATTTCAGTGACCTGACTCGCTACTACCCTCGCAGTGAATATGCTAACGATGCCCGCAAACGAATGGTTTATATTCGCGATCTACTCGCAAAACACGAACTAGACGTCGCTCGATTTTACTTCGATCGAAAAGCCTATGTTGCGGCAGCCAATCGAGCCAGTACCGTGGTACAACATTATCAAGGCACATCACAAGTTCGACCTGCTTTAAAGTTGATGGTCGAATCTTACGAAAAAATGGGCAAACCGGATCTTGCTCAACAAACTCGTCAAGTATTGCAATATGATAATCAAAAAAATACGTAGCCATTAACTTAAATGGATTGGAATTGAAATACTCGAAATTGCCAACTTATCAATCGATACCCGAAGCCTCAGATACTTCGGGTTTTTTATGGCACTTTAGGAATATTTTTCAAATATTATTATTTCTTATACTCCTAATTTTACCTACACAATCTACTTTTGCTGTCGTTTCTCTTAATTTTAAAATTATTGGTATTTCAGAAGAACCTGCGGCCAATGCGACTAAACGATTAACGGGTAAACTAGCCCTGATTAAATCAGATCTCGATCAAGAACAAATGATGGCATTTTACCATCAGGCCGAAAATGAAATTAAATTAGCAGTGGCTCCTTTTGGTTATTTTCAAGCTAAAGTCACTTCAGACTTACGATTTACTGGAAAAGAACATTGGTTTGCGGTATTTCGAGTCCAGCCAGGCCCCCGCATTCGACTTAAACATATAAGTGTAACCCTTTTAGGACAAGGACAATTTGATCCTGAATTCAAAAAGATTT
>CAYUMZ010000155.1:0-4892 GCA_964446105.1 uncultured Gammaproteobacteria bacterium
GGAAAAGTAAAGGAGATTGCGCTAGCGATGCTTCGCGGTTTATAATAAACACCTAAAATAGGCGCTACAAAATTGGGGTAAATAATGGTTAGGCGATTTTCTCAACAATTCCTGAAATCTCACAAGGCGACATTGAGTTATATCTTGTTAATTATTGTACTCAATAAGCTCTTTGTGGTCGCCCCTTTATTCTTCGTGCTTGATGAATGGGTTTCCCCCATCGATTTTACTGTGGGTATGGTCTATATCTTTCGCGATTTTGCTCAACGTGAAATTGGTCGAACGATCATTTTTGCGATGCTTTTTGCAGGATTTTTAAGTTATGTGCTAGCCAACGAAACGGTGGCATTTGCCAGTGTGTCCGCTTTTTTAATCGGTGAATTTATAGACTGGGGCATTTTTACGTATACTCGTAAACCATTATCACAACGATTGTTGTGGTCAGCCACTGTGAGTGCGCCGGTTGATTCCTTTGTGTTTTTAACCCTTCTTAGTCGAGTTAACTGGCTCTCAATGATTATTATGACAACGACTAAAATCTTGGGTGTTTTGCTTGTTTGGGGCGTTTGGCGTTTACGGCAACGTAAAAGAGCAGACCTTAACCTAAATCCACCATCAAACATCGACTGCAAGGGCTTACTGCACTGAATTTAAAGGATTTTTTGCAAAATTTGCTTTCACCGTACAAGAGTACTGCTTTCAAGCAAGTTTTGCAAAAAATCCTTTAAATTCAACACATTAAGCCCTTTCGTTACGATATTTGATGGTGGGTTTAGGTTAATATCACAAGCTCGTCAATTATAAAGGTTTAACTTATTGATTTTAAATGATATTATTACTTTCCACTGCAGGCTAAAGAATTACTATGATACCCACACTTCCTAAAGTCCTTTGTTTAATGGGCGCCACTGCTTCAGGTAAAACAGATTTAGCCTTTGCTATTGCAGAACAATTACCCGTAGAAATTATCAATGTGGATTCTACTCAAATTTACCGAGGCATGGATATTGGAACAGCAAAGCCGACTCCTGAAGAGCAAGCAAAAGTCCCTCATCATTTGATCGATATTTTGGATCCGTCTGAATCCTATTCTGCAGCTCAGTTTTGTTTAGATGCTTTGCAATGTATTGAAGAGATTCAGCAGAGAGGGAAAATTCCTTTACTAGTGGGTGGCACAATGTTGTATTTTCACGCTCTTCAACAAGGATTAGCTCCCTTACCCTCATCAGATCCAGCCATTAGAGCAGAATTAGATGAAGAAATGTCATGCCGAGGTCTATCTGAACTTTATTCAGAATTACATCGCGTTGATCCGCTTGCGGCAAACCGAATTAAACCGACTGATCCACAACGAATTCAGCGTGCATTAGAAGTGTATCGCATCACTGGAAAGAGCTTATCGTCGTGGTTGGATGAGCAAACACCTCAAAATTTACCGTTTTTACCCCTTAATATCGCAATTATCCATCCGGATCGTGAGACTTTGCACAGTCGCATTGTACTACGTTTTACTAAAATGCTTGAAAAGGGTTTCATTGAAGAAGTAGAACGGTTATACTTCCGCGCTGATTTGAATTCGGGCATGCCCGCGCTTAGATCAGTAGGTTACCGGCAAGTATGGGAATATTTAAGCGGTAATACAAGTTTCGCGACAATGCAGGAGAATAGTATCATTTCGACTCGGCAGCTAGCGAAGCGCCAGATAACCTGGCTTAGGAGTTGGCAGGATTTGCATCGTTACGAGAGTGATGATCCTCAGCTTGTTCAACGTATTTTAAAAATGTTATAACTCTAATCAACAAGGAGAGTCCTATGACAACAAAAGGGCAATCATTACAAGAGCCATTTTTAGAGGCTTTGCGTAAAGAACAGGTGCCTGTGTCTGTATACCTCGTCAACGGTATTAAGCTACAAGGTAAAATTGAAGCTTACGATGCTTTCGTCGTGTATCTGAAAAACAGCTTCAGTCAGATCGTTTATAAGCACGCTATTTCAACCATCGTCCCGATGAGAAAAATAGTATTGGAAGGCTTTGAGGGTGAAGAAAATATCTCCGAAGAATTCACCACGGAATAGTTTTCTTGATAGACCACAAGGTGGCGAACGTGCAGTTTTAGTTCACCTTAATTTCGCGAATTCACTCATTAGGGAAGATAGTGAAGAATTTCGTGAATTAGCAAAATCAGCTGGTGTTGAGTCTGTTGCTTGGGTAACAGGCTCACGTCAGGTTCCTGATAGCAAATACTTCATTGGTTCAGGTAAAGCCGAAGAAATCCGTGATATTGTTTCCACTGAAAAAGCCGATGTCGTTTTAGTCAATCATACATTAACTCCCTCACAAGAACGTAATCTTGAAGCCTTATTTCAATGTAGAGTTCTCGATCGTACCGGTTTAATTTTAGATATTTTTGCACAACGAGCTCGAACCTTTGAAGGAAAATTACAAGTTGAATTAGCACAACTCGAGCATTTGGCAACACGATTAGTGCGAGGTTGGACTCACTTAGAACGACAAAAGGGCGGTATTGGTTTACGGGGTCCTGGTGAAACTCAATTAGAGACTGATAGGCGATTATTAAAAAATCGCGTGAAACTACTCAAAGAGCGTCTTAAAAAAGTGCGCTTACAACGGGAACAAGGACGTCAATATAGACAAAAACATGCAGTTCCAACAATAGTGTTAGTGGGGTATACGAATGCAGGGAAGTCTACACTGTTTAATGCATTAACTTCTGCTGATGTGTATGCGGCCGAACAGTTATTTGCAACACTCGATCCAACCTTACGACAAATAAAAATTCCTGAAGTGGGTCAAGTGATTTTAGCCGATACCGTGGGATTTATACGAGATTTACCGCATCAATTGGTTGAAGCCTTTAGTGCCACTTTAGAAGAAACATTGAGTGCGGATTTACTTTTGCACGTCGTTGATGCTCACAATCCTTTTCGAGCTGATTTAATTCAAGATGTACAGGTTGTGCTTAAAGAAATAGGTGCTGATCAAGTTCCGCAGTTAATGGTGAATAATAAAATTGACTTGTCCCCAGCAATACAGCCAAGAATTGATTATGACGAGCAAAATATTGCAGTGAAAGTGTATGTTTCGGCGTTAACGGGTGTAGGAATTGATCTGCTCAAACAAGCGATCTCTTCCAGAATCGCTAAAGATATTATCGTTTGTGATATTACATTACAGCCTAATGAAGGCGCCATACGAGCAGCGCTTTATGAGCTAGAGGCTGTGACTCACGAAGAAGTCCTTGAAAATGGCTGTTTGCGATTGAGTGTGCGGATGCGAGCGGAAGATTACCATCGGATCATGAAATCCTAGCTTTTCGGGCTGTTGAGGAATAGAATATGTCGTTTGTGCATTGTTTGAGTAAAGAGGCTTAAATGGCGTGGAATGAACCAAACAGCAGGGATCCCAAAAACCCCTGGAATCGAGGTAAAAAAAATCAGGGTCCTCCAGACCTCGAAGAGATTGCACGTAAAATTCGAGATAAATTTGTTACGTTGATGGGTGGAAAGAAACCGGGTTTACATCAACCCAATTCTAACAACAATGGCAATAAAAAAACCGGATTATTAAATTTCAAAAATTTCACCCTGTATCATTTTGCTTTAATTTTGGGTGCACTATTGGGTTTATGGATTCTTTCAGGGATTTATATAGTATCACCCATGAAGCGAGGTGTTGTTTTGCGCTTTGGTCAATATCATCACACGGTTGAACCAGGACCTCATTGGTTACCACGTCTTATTGATTCTTATAAAACCGTTAATGTTCAGGAAGCAACATCGTTCACGTACAACGATGAAATGCTCACTCGTGACGGGAATATTGTCTCAGTCGAATTGTCCGTGATTTATCGTCGAGATAATGTGCGAAATTATTTATTTAATGTCAAAGATCCTCAAGAAAGTATTAAACAAGCAACAGCCAGTGCATTAAGACAAGTAATTGGTGATTCAGATTTAGATGAAATATTAACAACAGGACGTCAAAAAATTCGTGATGACGTTTTACATCAATTAATTGCGATATTAAAACCCTATAAAACGGGCATTGAAGTCATTGACGTGAATTTACAACCTGCTAAGCCTCCTGAAGCTGTCACAGAAGCATTTGATGATGTCATTAAAGCACGTAAAGATGAAAAACGCTTCGTCAATGAAGCTGAAGCTTATGCGAGCCAATACAATGCAACGGTAGTGGGTGAAGTTGAACGAATTTTGCGCGAGGCAGAAGCCGAAAAAGAGCGTTTAACGGCTGATGCACACGCAGAAGTGGCTCAATTTAAAGCATTACGGCAATTATATCGTGCTCAACCTGAAGTGATGAAAACGAGATTGTATATGGATGCAATCGAATCAATTCTTTCTAAAAGTAGTAAAGTACTTGTTGCGACAAAAAGCGGTCAAAATATTTTATATTTACCTTTAGATAAAATCGTGGAGTCTCAACGCCAAAATAATCGGGAAGATAATAATCAAGTTGAAGGTGTTAGCGCTCCCAATGATGTTGATCCTGATTTACCTGCTGATACTGCTGCAACTCAACTCACTGAAGCGAATAATGATCGCCGGTCCACTTTAACGCGTGGGGGATATCAATGGCAACAATAAAATCCATACTTTTATTTACCAGCGTATTGGTGTTGTTTGTAATATTCGGATGTTTATATACAGTTGAAGAAGGGCAACGAGCGTTGGTTTTGCATTTAGGTGAAATTTCTGTAGGTGCTGATAATAAACCCCGTGTGGTGACTCCTGGTTTGCATTTTACATTACCCTTTGTTAATCGTGTTCAATATTTTGATATGCGATTAAATACCAATGACGTTAAATCATCGCGGATTTTCACGTCTGAGCAAGAATATGTACTTGTTGAT
>CAYUMZ010000156.1:0-4867 GCA_964446105.1 uncultured Gammaproteobacteria bacterium
AAGTGAAGCAAATTGCCGAGGGTGAATTTGACTCTTGCCCAGTTTTATTGGATTCGCAGCATATTATCAAACAGGAATTATCTTGCTCTCCTGAAAAATCACAAAAATACTATCAAGGTGTTAAATTCTTAAAAAATATAAAGAGAACTTATCATGGTTTAAAGTATTCTTTTTCTTCACATTTTGGTTTGGTTGAGACAATAGGATTTTATTCCGGGGTCTGGATGATGTTAAAAACATTGCTTCCCTCATCTGCTCTGAACGCGAAGAACAAAATAATACGTTTTTTTAAACCTGATGTGGTAGTTAAACCTATCATAAACAATAATGCATCAGACGGTGGTTGTGATAGTCTAGGCATTAATTTTTTAGACCAATGCCAATACGCAGCCAATGTTCTTACTATGATGGGATTGACTAAAGATTTTGCGCCGATAGTTGCATTTTGTGGTCATGGTAGTACTACTCACAATAATGCATTTGCGACAGCGTTAGATTGTGGCGCGTGTGGAGGCAATCATGGGGGGTTTAACGCTCAGATTCTAGCCACTATTCTTAACCAAATTCAGGTTAGAAATTGGTTGTCCGAGAATAAAGAGATCCATATTCCTGCAGATACAGTCTTTATTGGGGCGCAACATGATACGACAACTGATCAAGTTACACTTTATATTCAGCGAGAAATTGAGCGCAAATTAGATAATAAGCTTATAAGACTCAAATTGGATTTACATAAAGCGCGCGTTCAAAATAATCTTATGCGTTGTCAACAGTTAGGTTATTTCACCAAAACTGAAGGTGCTTTAAATCATTGTATAGCGAGAAGCCAGGATTGGGCTCAAACACGTCCTGAGTGGGGCTTGTCAAGAAATGCCGCCTTCATTGTTGCTCCACGTAACCTAAGTAAAAATATAATATTGGAAGGTCGTTCATTCCTTCATTCCTATGATTATAAATTGGATCCCGAAGGAAAGTTTTTGGAAATTATTTTAACCGCCCCGATGGTTGTGGCACAGTGGATTAATTCCCAGTATTTATTTTCCACGTGGGATAATATTGCGTATGGTAGTGGTAGTAAAATTACTCAAAATATTACAGGAAAAATTGGTGTGATGCAGGGTAATGGTAGTGATTTAATGCACGGATTACCGCTTCAATCAGTTTATAAGGATGATATTAATCAATATCATGAACCCATGCGATTGCTGTCTGTAGTGTATGCTCCTAAAGAAATTGTAGATCAAATTATTAAAAGACAGGCCTGTTTACAGAAACTATTTGGTAATGGCTGGGTTAAATTGGTAGTGATTGATCCTACTGATGAAGTAACATATCTCTTGCACAGAGATTTTTCTTGGTCGAAATTTTTATAATGATTAGGCCATATAAAAATAGCAAAATCGGTTTAGTGACCAAGCATGCTAAAGAAGTAGCCATTAAGCCAATATTTAAAGACCACCTTGGGGCTGATGTTATAAGTTTGGAAATTGATACTGATCAATTGGGAACTTTTTCTGGCGAAGTTCCCAGATCAGGAGGTGCTCTAGAAACAGCTAGGCGCAAATGTGAATTAGGCATTGAAACAGGTTTATTTAAACACTATTTAGCAAGTGAGGGAAGTTTCGGTCCTCATCCTGATAACCCGTTTATGCCTTGTGATCATGAAATACTGTATTTCATTGATGATGTAAAGAAATTTCATTTGTGGGCTACTGTTTTATCAATCAACACAAACTACAATTGTAAAATAGCGACTTCTTTTAATGAACTATTGGATTTTTTGGATATAGTTAAATTTCCCAGCCATGCCTTAATTATTAGGCCGAATGTATGGGAAAATAAAAATGATATTTTTAAAGGCATTCGATCTGTGCACGACTTGCAAACTTATTTTAATAAATCTGTTCAATTATCGCCTGATAAAGTAGCATATTTAGAAACAGATATGCGTGCTCATATGAACCCATCTCGAATGAGTGTCATAGCAGATGCTGCCAAGAAATTAGTCGATCTGCTAAAGACTCATTGTCCAAAATGCGAGTCACCAGGATGGGGGCTTAAAAATGTTGAGCGTGGACTCGAATGTTCCTACTGTTTATATCCAACAAATACTGTGAGATTTGAAATTATGGGGTGCGTTCAATGTGACTATCTAATTAAGCAAGATAGAAATGATGGAATAAAATCTGCCGATCCGCGTTATTGTCCTATTTGCAACCCTTAAGATTTAGCAAATACACAAATCAAACGCGATTTCATTCTGTAATTGTTTGGGGCGGTCGTGAAGATTTTCGAGTAAAAAGCGCACAGACATGCGATGTCGACCCACACTGATTTCAGGAAAAATACCAATATTTTCTGGAACGCTAACACGCACAAGTTCGCTGGGATTATTAGGGTCTAGTGCTTGTTGATAAAATCCTTCGCGTGCAATTTGTGACGATGAGAATGCACCATTGCGAATAAGATTCAAAAGTAAAAAAACAGTTTCACGTAAAATAACAAAATGTTTTATCCACGAATGTAACGTTTGAGTTCGGTGGGCGGTTGGTTGTCTGAGCCACAGTTGATAAGCAGGAAGGCAAAAATTGCATGCGCCACCAGGATTGTAAGCATATTGTCGAATCGTATTTAAAAATTCATTTTCACGTAACACAGCTCCAATTTTGCCATTTAACGTAAATAACGTTTCGTTGAGTCGTTCAATTTCTTTTAAAATCTCGTGCAATTTTTCTTTATCAACTTGTGGAGATTTTTCTAACTGAGCCAATTTTGCTGCCTGTTGTGAAAGAGCTTTGGTCAGTTTTGTTTTTAAATCGGGACGGTCGACTACGTTTAATATTTCAAGAATTGCAGATAGAGCAACACGAGTACCCCATTCAGTTTCAATCGGTAGATTATCGTCCAGTTGTTTAAAAAGATGTTCGAGACGTAGGCACAGTCGGACATGCTCATTCATGGGCTGTTCAAACGTGATTTTAGGTGTGTTATTGAGCATAAATTATCATTTCCTCGCTATCTGTCTGAGAATAGTAGCAGAGTTTTTGAGTATCGAAAACCGCTTATGAGTATTCGGGGCTATTAGCTGCTTGCGGGGTAGAAGGAGGGTTTTTGCTGACTGCAACACAGACTAAACCACCGACAATTAATATCATCGCTGTAATTACTGAAAAAGTGATCTCTTCACCGAGCATTATTGCTGAGAATATAAGCCCAAGGACTGGTACGCCCAGATAGCACAACGATGATGTGACAGCCGGGAGATTTCTGAATACGGTGATGGAAGCCCAGTAGCCGAAGGCCGTTGCAAGCAATCCGTTGTAAAGCAGTGTAACCCAAAGCGTTGAGTTGCTCCATTCAATGGAGGAGAGCGGTTCTTGGTATAAAGCAACAGCGGTAGTCAGTATTGTTGCCAATAACATTTGCCAAGGCACTAATTTCAAGGGATCGGAGTGCCATTGACTAAAGCGAGATTGTAATATCGCAATTGCCCAGATAAAAGCGGCGAGAACGAGTAAGATGTTGCCGAATACGACGTTCCCATTGTTCCAATCCATGCTGCTGGGCGAAAAAAGGATGATGATCCCGCTTAATCCTAATAAGACTCCCAACAATTTGATGAACGTGACTTTTTCGTGGAAAAAGATCGCTGCTAATGGGGTGACCCAAAGAGGCGTTGAGTAAGCGAGGATGGCTGAACGACCGGCACCTACATAGGACAGCCCTGTATTCATTAGCATTAAAAACAACGTCATTTGAAGAAAACCAAGCCCCAAAATCAGGGGTAAATCTTTACGAGTGGGTAACCTGATCGCACCAGCGGCACCAAGAACAATAAAAGCAGTCGCTGATCCTATGATAAATCGCCACGCTGAATACCATAATGGCCCCATATAGGCTAAACCGATTTTGCTGATGGGCCACGCCAATGCCCAAATGACGACATTGGTCAGCAGTAATAAATAAATGGCGCGCGTACTATGATCTTTTTTCATACGGCGAGTGTAACATAAAATTTTCTGCGCTGCATAGTTGAATAAACGGAAAATTCAGAAACTAGAGTGTCAGATTACGCTGACAATTGATTTAAAAATAAGAAAGAGGGAGCAACTTACTCTCCCTCTTTTAAGAGCCCCATTGGGTAATAGATAATTAAATTTTAGTACTCGTGGTAATGATGTCTATGATGGCGTCGATAATAGTTTTCACGATCCATATTACGACCTACTTGATTACCCACAATCGCTCCCGCTCCAGCACCAATGACTGGGCCGAGTGCACTATGAGGTGCTATAGCATAGCCTGCTAAAGCGCCTGCACCGGCACCGACAACAGTACCTGTATCTTCATTGGTTGCACATCCTACTAGGGTAGCGCTTGCCAGAATTGCGCTGCAAGCGGCTAGTTTGATCATCTTCATCGCTATTGCTCCTTTTGTTAAGATTCCTCACGTTCATTATAGTACAAGGGTGGGGAGGGGTGATTTTTTATATTTATCAAAAGGTTACGGGTAGCTGGTTGGATGGTCTACCCTTGAGCAGAGCCCGATAAAGAGAGATATTTCTTATGCAGTTCGTTAATGTCGGCTCTTAATTTTTCTAGATTTCCATCATTCATAATCACGTCATCCGCAACGGCAAGTCGCTCATCGGTGGTGGCTTGTGATTGAATAATGGCAGAAATTTCGGATTCAGGCCGTTGATCACGATGTTGCACGCGACTAATTTGCAATGATTGAGGCGCTTCCACAACTAAAATGCGATCAATATCCCGATTTGGCATCGTTTCAACTAATAATGGGATCACAATGATGCAGTAGGGTGAAGTCACTTTATTTTTTGCTTTAGTCACTTCCTCACGTATTAAA
>CAYUMZ010000157.1:0-4818 GCA_964446105.1 uncultured Gammaproteobacteria bacterium
GGTACTGCCTGAATCACAAACGATGATTTCGTCTGCCCAGCTGACGGATGCTAAACAATCCGGCAGGTCGTGTGCTTCATTTTTAGTGATCAGTATCACGCTGATGCGATTCATCGTTGAGTCTCCTATCTTGACCCATGGCCTCTAAATGTTAGTATCATAGTCTTCAGATGACTGTATAGGAAGAAAAAATGACATTGTCGCTGCCTAATTTTTCAAACGTTAAGGTCGTAGTCCTTGGCGATGTGATGCTGGATCGATACTGGCATGGGGCTACTGAGCGAATTTCACCCGAAGCGCCTGTTCCCGTGGTTCATGTGCAAGACATGCAAGAGCGGCCGGGGGGCGCGGGAAATGTCGCGTTAAATCTCCGGGCTTTGGGGTGCGATGTTCGTTTATTAGGCATGGTGGGTACAGATAGTGCAGGTGACCGTCTTGAAGAAGAGCTTCGTAATGCCGATGTTTTTTGTCATTTTCAACGAATCCCGTCTTTACCGACAACAAGTAAGTTGCGTGTTTTGGGGCGTCACCAACAACTCATTCGCCTCGATTTTGAACAAAGTTTTAACGGTGTAGATCCCAGCGCTCTGTTTGAAGCGTGTAAATCTCAATTAGCAGAAGCCGATGCGCTCATTCTATCGGATTACGGAAAAGGTGCTTTGCAACATGTTCAATCCATCATTGAACTGGCCAATCGCATGCAAATACCCATTTTAGTAGATCCTAAAGGGCGTGATTTTAGTCGTTACTTTGGTTCCACAGTCATTACGCCGAATTTAAAAGAATTTGAAGCCGTTGTAGGGCCTTCTCGAACTGAAAAAGCGATTGAAGAAAATGCATTGGCTCTGATAAAAGAGCATAAATTTGGTGCTATGCTCATTACTCGTGGTGAACACGGTATGAGTTTTATTAAACCGAATGAAGAACCTCTACATGTGCCTGCACGAACACAAGAAGTCTATGATGTCACCGGTGCAGGTGACACAGTGATTTCTACACTGGCAGCTTCTATTGCAGCAGGAGCTTCTTTTTCAGATGCGGTTTATTTAGCGAATACAGCTGCAGGAATTTCGGTGACGAAATTAGGTTCAGCAACAGTGACTGTTCCCGAATTGCGTCGCGTATTACAACGACAAGAAAATTCTGAATTAGGTGTTCTGACGGAATCAGAATTAATGGTAACGGTAGCTGATGCACGCGCGCATCATGAAACCATTGTGATGACAAACGGCTGTTTTGATATTTTACATATTGGGCATATCACGTATTTACAACAAGCAAAAGCACTAGGCACTCGATTAATTGTTGCGGTAAACGATGATGCTTCTGTTGCTCGATTAAAAGGCCCCACTCGGCCGATTAATTCATTAGAAAATCGAATGTCGATGCTTGCGGCATTACGTGTTGTCGATTGGGTTGTGCCTTTCAGTGAAGACACACCTGAAAGACTCATTACACGTGTTCTACCGGATATTTTAGTGAAGGGTGGCGATTACGAGATTGATAAAATTGCTGGTTCACGCGCAGTGCTTGCCAACGGCGGTAGTGTACGCATCTTAACATTTGTTGATGGGCATTCTACAAGTGGTATGCTCAAAAAAATTAAAGAGGAGGAATTGGTATGATTATTGTAACAGGTGGTGCAGGATTTATTGGTAGTAATTTAGTTCATGCGTTAAATCAACGTGGAATTAAAGACGTTCTTGTTGTTGACGATTTAACAGACGGACGTAAATTTTTTAATATCGTTGATTGCGCGATACGCGACTATCGAGATAAAGATGAATTTCTTTCTCATGATATTTTAGGTGGAAGGATAAATCCTAAAGATATACAAGCCATATTTCATCAGGGAGCCTGTTCTAGTACCACTGAATGGGATGGTCGCATGATGATGCAAAATAATTATGAATACACCAAAACTTTATTTCATTATAGTTTGCAAAATCGTATTCCGTTTATTTATGCATCGAGTGCAGCAGTTTATGGGGCTAATGAAAAATTCACAGAAGATCCCAGTAATGAATCTCCTTTAAATGTTTATGGTTATTCTAAATATCAATTTGATCGTTACTTGCGACGAGTTTTACCCGCGGATCACTCTCAAGTTGTCGGTCTTCGCTATTTTAATGTGTACGGACCTCGAGAACAGCATAAAGGAAGCATGGCCAGTGTTGCATTTCATTTAAATAATCAATTAAAAGAAAAAGGAAAAGTAAAATTGTTCGAAGGAACGGATGGTTATGAAAATGGGGGGCAGCGTCGAGATTTTGTATTTATCGATGATGTCATCTCAGTTAATTTATGGTTTCTGGATAATCCAAAGCAGTCGGGAATATTTAATGTGGGCACAGGTCGAAGCCAACCGTTTAATGATATTGCTCAAGCTGTTGTTAATTGGCATCAGCGAGGAGAAATTGAATATATTCCTTTCCCTGATCATTTGAAAGGTAGTTATCAGAGTTTTACTGAAGCGGATATTTCTGCATTACGTAAAGCAGGCTATCAGCAAGAATTTCATGATGTTGCGAGCGGTGTAAAAAAATATCTTGATTGGTTAAACAAATAAAAAAGGGGTCATCTCTGACCCCTTTCTCTTTTATCTTTCAATATTTATGGTTCAGAGCCAGCTGATGATCCCGTTGGGAATGTTGATCCCGCCCCTGATATAGCTTGATTGACAGTTCCTTGAGCACCTGAGGCAGTGTTATTGTTAGATGAGCTTGATGAAGCGCTGCTAGGATTTACAATGTTTTGAATTTTCGAATTAACCGCATTTAATTTATCAGCAAGAATTGATTTACTCAACGCTGTACCACGTAACAACAATATCGCTTCAGACGCTAAAATCCGTTGATTTTCCTTGCGCATTTCATGCAGATCACGTTGTATTTCAGCCAACATAAAAACTTGTTCACGAAGCAAAACGGTAGGCAATGCAGTTGCCATATCGGTGTACCATTGTTTGCTACTGGTACGCCAACTAGCAATTTGATCTGAGAGAAGTTGAGGGCTGTTGCCGTTAGAATCTGGTACGCGTTGATTGTATAGATAATATAAATTAGCGAGACCAGCTGTTTGAACGCTCACAAGATGTCGACGATAAAGTTCAAAATCCATCCATTCTTGCGATTGTTGTAACGTATTTGCTTGATCTCGGGTCATTGTATTATTTTGTACTGCTTGATTAATGGAATACATCGCTGGTTGTCGTGCGACGTCACCGGCGTATTTAATATAGTTGCTTGCATAATTACTCACGTCTTGAGCGGCGCCAGGATTACATGACAAAGTTTGATTTGCATAGGATGGGAATCCCATGAATGTCTCGAAATTGAACATTGTATTTCCGCAGCTTTGTACTACAGAGGGATTAATGACATTAGTGGGTGCCAACACGTCACCAGCAAAATCACTGGCCATTGCTGCTGTAATACCTGGATTAATGTTAGGCCCCATAATCGTCGAAATAATTTGAGACGCTAACGGAATAGTGGCAGGATCTTGCGTATTTATCAGTGTATTTTCATAAGGATTCAATTCAATGATTTGATCCATATTTGGTTGTGTGCCTTGAAGATCAGCTTGCAAAATAGTCATTACGTAGGCAGCAAAGTTATTAATTGCAGCAACGATTCCATTTCCCGCATTCGTTACACTTTGTGCAATATACCGGGCATCAGTGCTTTGAGCAGACGCTGGCATTGAACACAATGTAAAGCTAATCGTGAGAATAGCGGTCTTGGCCAATAATTTAAACGTTTTCATCGAAATACCTCATAGCTTAAAAATTAATACCATTGAATAGTCGGCGAAGGTTTTTTTCCAAAACCCGATTGTTGCTGTTGAGATTGGTTTCCAGATTGTGACTGGCTGCTCCCATTATTTGAAGATGAATTCGAATTATCGGTATTAGAATTTGAAGAGCCTTGTTGTGATGCTCCTTCCGAGCCACTGGAATTACTTGAGCTGCTCGAACTGCTCGAATTGGAAGCACTGCTTGATCCTGTCGCAGGAGGCGGCGTGGTGCTCTGTTGTTTCTTGTTCAGATCATCCTGCTCTTTCTGCAATTCAGTTTTAGCAGCTTTGTATTTATCATCTAGATCTTTATTTCTCGCGTCTATAGCGGATTGAAGTTTTTGCATGTCGCAAACCGTAATCTTGTCAGATTTACCTGAGTTTGATTCCAAACAAGCTTTATACGCATCATCGTCCGCAGCTAATACTGATAAACTCAATAAGAGCCCCGCCAACGAGGTCGTAGTAAAAATTAAGTTACGCATCATTCACTCTCCATTGCTTTGACTATTAATGCTAAACGTTCAGGGGCAAATACTCGCCCGAGTAATCGTAGTCTTTCGAATACGATATTACGTCTCAAAAAAAGACCGGAAACATCATCACTGGAGGTAGAGTGTTCTTCAGCATACATGAGCAGTTTAGAGGCGGCGCCCGGAAAGGCGGTATCTAGCGTTTGCAATAAACGTAATCCGCGTCCTGCTTTAATATACGTTGCAATTTTGATGAATTCTTGTTCATTTTGTAGATCGATATTCCCAATATCTTCGAGCGCATTGCCTAACCGCTGCATCGCTTCTTCGAGGTTAGTGTCGTTGTCAAGTGACCATTCTTCAACACTTTCCATGAAGCTAACAACTCGATAAATCATAGGATCTCGATAATCATGCCAAAAGGCATGGCAGGCTTCATTACTAAGGTCTGGCATCTCTCCTCCTTGATATCTCCAGGCTTACGATGTAAGTATAGCAAAGAATAGCAGTTCGAGCTATACGATATGCGATGGGGGATAAATAAGGG
>CAYUMZ010000158.1:0-4779 GCA_964446105.1 uncultured Gammaproteobacteria bacterium
ATCGCTTGTGGAGTAGACACTGCTAATTCGTAGCCTTCTCGTCGCATGGTTTGAATTAAAATAGAAAGGTGTAATTCACCACGTCCCGCACATTTAAATTTATCGGGATCTTCTGTGTTGTCAACGCGTAATGCCACATTGTGAATTAACTCTTGCTCAAGTCGCGCCAGAATTTGTCGACTGGTGAGATATTTTCCGTCACGTCCTGCAAATGGCGAGGTATTCACTTGTAAAGTCATCGTTACCGTGGGTTCGTCGACGGAAAGTGGTGAAAGTGCTTCAACATTTGCTGGATCGCAGAGCGTATCAGAAATGCGTAAATTATCGATTCCTGTTATTGCGACAATATCACCTGCACTTGCTTCATCTTCTGGTTTTCGCTCTAAACCTAAATAGGCGAGTACTTGCGCTATTTTTCCGTTTCGAGTTTTGCCGTCTCTATCAATAATGGTGATATTCATGTTGGGTCGAACTTTTCCGCGCGTAATTCGACCAATTCCAATGGCGCCCACATAGCTGGAATAATCCAACTGGCTGATTTGCATTTGGAATGGGCCTTCGAGATTGACATTAGGTGGAGAAACGGATTTAACGATTGTTTCAAATAGTGGTGTCATGTCGTCAGCAAGATGATCGATTTCAAGACCTGCGTAACCTTTTAACGCAGAAGCGTAAACAATGGGAAAATCGAGCTGTTCATCGGTCGCGCCTAAATTCACAAAAAGATCGAACACTTGATCAACAACCCAATCAGGTCGCGCACCGGGTCTATCAACTTTATTAACCACAACAATGGGTTTTAATCCATGCTGAAAAGCTTTTTGTGTCACAAAACGAGTTTGTGGCATAGGCCCATCGACGGCGTCAACAAGTAATAAAACAGAATCGACCATTGATAATACGCGTTCAACTTCGCCGCCAAAATCGGCGTGACCGGGTGTGTCAACGATATTAATGCGATAATCACGCCATCGAATCGCTGTATTTTTCGCTAAAATGGTAATGCCGCGTTCTTGTTCTAATTCGTTAGAATCCATCACCCGTTCCACAACCACTTTTTGTTGTGCAAAAGTGCCTGATTGTTGTAATAATTTATCGACGAGTGTCGTTTTGCCATGGTCAATGTGTGCGATGATCGCAATATTGCGTAATTGTTCTGTCATGAAAAATCTCTACCTTACTCAACAAATGGTTGTGATTGGGAAACCGGCAAAAATACCTGATTTGAACTATAATTACCAGTGTGAAGTTCGATAAGAAGAAGTCGAAAGAGGTCATAATGAGAACATCTGTCAGGATATATTGAGGTAAAGCAGTGAACCCCGGGAATTCGGGGTGTACTGAAGTTGAGGTAGGTATGGGAAATGTAGTGGAACCAAAAGAATCGATAGTTGCAGAATGGTATGACATCGTACGTGAAGCTGAATCGACGTCGGGTCTTTCTGTGAGTGAAGAATTAGAAAATTACTTGGTGAATTTGCTATTTCGTTATATGGACAAACCTGAAATCGCCGATGCCGTCTTAAGTCTAGAATTTCTTCGAGCGGAACAGCAGTTGTTTTTCACACCCTACAATGAACTTCGAAAGGTCGGAGATCAATGTTTATTGTATTCGGGATTATTTCCAGAACGCGCGCTGCGTCGTCGATTGAAAGTGAGTTATTTTGTGGAATTAGGTCAACTCTCCTATCAATCGGCCTCGAAAAAGGCCATCAATGAAGGTGATTTAGCGTCATTATTTAAGCATTTAAGTGAGCGATTTGTACGGTTAATGGATATACTACAAAGCATACGATCATTGCCGGGTGCTGATCATCAGCTCTCATTATTGTTAGCGGTAGATTTGTGGCATGATACGCACAGTGAAATCGCTCGTAGAATCATTGCAAAACATACAGATGGATTTCTTGTAAAACCACGGTAATGGCCGTATTCTAAGCGTACCCAATCCATTGGATAGTTGTAATGACGACAATAAAACCCTTAGTACTAGAAATTCCTTATCGAGATCCTGTGGAAATATTTGCACCATTCGCTGATACCGTGGGCGCACTATTTCTCGACAGCGCAAAAAAATCTAAAGACCTCGGGCGCTATAGCTATGTAGCCGTCGAACCTTTTGTCACATTACAAACTAAAGATAGAAAAATTACATTCAATGATAAAGTGATTGATGGTAATCCTTGGGAGTTTTTACAATTATTGTTAACGCTTTTTGATATGGAATCAATTCCAGAAGTACCCTTATTGCAAGGTGGCGCTGTGGGATTTATTTCCTATGATGCGAGTCGACATTGTGAAAAAATACCTGAGAATACTCTCGATGATTATTTTTTTCCTGACATGATGTTCGGCTTTTATGATGTCATTTTGAGTTTTGATCATGAATTAAAAAAAGCGTGGATAATTTCTACGGGATTTCCTGAGTTTAACGAAGAGCGACGGCTAGACCGGGCGAAAAATAGAATGCACTGCTGGGAAAAACGTTTAAAGGAAAGATTTTTTCTAAAAGAATTTTCTTCGGTTTATTGTTCAGAAGATTCTATAGTCAGTAATTTCAGTCGAACGCAATATGAAGCTGCTGTTAGTTCTGTGATTGAATCTATATTATGTGGTGATATATTCGAAGCGAATATTTCACAACGATTTTCAGTCGATTTACCCAGTAATTTAAAACCCTTCGAATTATACCGACGTTTACGTGAGAAAAATGCTGCACCTTTTGCCGCTTATTTAAATTTTGGAGAAACTATTCTTGCATCAGCATCGCCCGAACGCTTTTTACATATGAACAACCGTGAAGTTGAAACGAGACCGATTAAAGGCACATCACCGCGATTTGAAGATCCCGATAAGGATGAAGCAAGTGCTAATGCGCTATTGAAGAGCGAAAAAGATCGTGCTGAAAATATTATGATTGTTGATTTAATGCGCAACGATCTTTCACGAGTGTGTGAAGATCATTCTGTATTAGTTCCCCAATTATGTGGATTAGAATCGTTCGCTAAAGTGCATCATTTAGTATCCGTGGTCAGAGCAACGTTATCCTCTCAGTATGATAGTGTGGATTTATTGCTAGCAACTTTTCCGGGCGGATCTATAACCGGCGCACCTAAAGTGCGAGCCATGGAAATCATCGATGAAATTGAACCTCATCGACGAGGACCTTATTGTGGAAGTATTGGTTTTATCAGTTTTAGTGGTGATATGGATACTTCGATAACTATACGAACGTATGCCATAAAAAATCAGCGATTATCATTTCATGTCGGCGGTGCTATTGTCGTAGATTCAGATCCTGCACAAGAATACCAAGAAACTTTAGATAAAGCGGCAGGAATGCTAGCAGCGCTCGTAAGTGAAACAGAATGGGTAGAACAGTAAAATGATTGTGTTGATCGATAATTATGATTCTTTTGTTTACAACATAGCGCGTTACGTGAGTGAATTAGGTTACAAACGTAAAAAATAACATCATGATGCAATAAGTTATACAGAAGCAAGTGCCCTGAATCCATCCCATATTATCATTTCACCAGGGCCAGGAGGGCCTCGTGATGCTGGAATATCTTTAGATATTATTCGTCAATTGTCAGATAGAATACCTATTTTGGGCGTTTGTTTGGGACATCAAGCGATTGGTGAAGCTTTTGGTGGGCGTGTGGTGCGCGGTCGGTACCCAATGCACGGTAAAACCAGTATTATTCAGCATAATAACGCTGGAATATTCACGGGTTTGATGAATCCCTTGAAAGTAGGGCGTTATCATTCATTGATAGTTGAATCTGAAACTTTACCTGAATGCTTGATGGTCACAGCTTGGAGTGAAGAGGGTGAGATAATGGGATTGCAACATCGTCATTTGCCTGTCTTTGGTGTACAATTCCATCCTGAGTCTGTTTTAACGGATTGTGGCTACGAACTGCTGAAGCAATTTATAGGGGTCAAGTGAGACTTGACCCCTATCAACGGAGTAACTAATGCGTAAATTAATTCGGAATATTTCGCTCCTATTTTTTCTGTGTATTTTGACCAATTCAGTTGTTGCAAAAACACAATGGCGCCAATTAGCACCCGGATTATGGTACACCCAACTCGTCACTCAAACCATCGCAAGTACAGGAACGTTACACGCATTTCGAGTCGATTTAAATTATTATCGATTTTCGCTTGCATTAGCCAAAGAATACGAAGGGCAATTTTCATCCGCACAAAATTTAACACTCGCTAGTAAAGGAGTTTTGGGAATTAATGGTGGATTTTTTTCACCGGATATGACGAGTTTAGGTTTACGAATCAGCGATGGAGAATTATTGAGTCGTTTTAAACACTCACCCTGGTGGGGTGTTTTTTCAATTCAAGATAATCATGCAAAAATTGTTTCTGCAACCGAATATCAGCCAGAAAATGGTGTTGATTTTGCTGTACAGAGCGGGCCTCGTTTATTGGTAGACGGAGCCATTCCAAAACTTCGACCCGGTGTCGCTAATCGTTCCGCACTCGGGATTCGTCGTAATGGGCAAGTGGTGGTTGTTGCAACTCAAAATTTATATTTATCGACGATAGAATTGGCAGAAATATTACAGAAATCAGAACCTGAAAACGGTTTGGCATGCTGGCAAGCAATTAACTTGGATGGCGGTTCTTCCACTCAATTGTATGCTAGAATTAATGATTTTGTATTATCCGTCCCGAGTTTTATGCCCGTTGCCGATGTGGTCGTCGTCGTTCCAGGTGTCGGTTAATGCTCTCTCGTCGCGGTAAATTGTATCTGTATCC
>CAYUMZ010000159.1:0-4756 GCA_964446105.1 uncultured Gammaproteobacteria bacterium
TAATGAGGTTGCCGTGGCGAGCTTTTTGCAAAGTAAAATCCCATTTCTAGCTATTCCAAATTTGATTGAAGATGCATTAAGCCAAATGCCTTCAACTGCATCGATTGCCAGTGTCCCTGATTTGCTAACCATCGATCGCCTAACTCGTGATCATGTCAAGCGGCGGATTTCTCATTTTGAATCGTCTGAAACTCTCATCTAATTAGAAATTAATATCGATCTTGAAAAATCTTTAACAACTAAGGATGCGACTCTTTGAACTTTGAAGATTGCTCAAATCATTGAAACATATAATAAAAATTATCTAGATGTGATGAACAAACAATTAAACGAATGAAGGTATCTGTATATCAAGAATATGATGATATGTTGAAGAAGAGAGTGATCAATATTGGTAAAGGTCATAGTTTGTCCATTACCTATCTATGTTGGTTAATAAAAAATTAATGTCAAGACAAAGTTAAAAAATTGGTTTACAGCTTAGAAGCTAGTTGATACTATGGATTAATATAAGTGGGATGGTCATTAGCAATTAATAAACTTTTCAATTGAGACGCAAAACATTAAATAGACTTGGAAAATTTGTTCCAATGAATGTAACTATCAATTTTTGAAAGGAAGTTAATATGAGATTTACTGGTGGAGATGGATATACTGGTTACGAAAAATTAGTGCATGATATTATGATGGTGAACGAGCTTAATAACGGGGAGGGCGCATATCAACTGTCAGATGCAAAGTTAGGTAACAGTGGCTATAGTTTTGGTGGAAATCAGATGGATTTATTAAAAAATCCACATGCTAAAAATATTCTTGATGATATATTAAAAAATAACGGTCTGATCTCCTTTGATGAACCTCTAAGAAAAAATTTGCTAGAGACAGTTACTACGCCAGGTATGATACTCTCTGAAACTAATCTAACATCGATTAATAAAGCGTTAGCAAGTGATTATGGGAAAGTAAAAATTAATGAAGCTTATAGAGAAGAAATTAGCAATAAAATGGAAGGAGTTAAAGTTTGTATTAGCGGCAGTAATGATAAAATAAAAACGATTATAGAAGGAAGTGATTATTTAAAAGCATTTTTATTTGATTATTCCAATCAATTCGGACTTAAAGTTGATGGTAAAATGAGCAAGTTCTTAAAAGGGAAAGAAGTAACTTTATACGACGAAAATTTTAACAAACGGTCTTTAACGCTTTCTCTCGAAAATCTTAACGAGGGTTCCCTAATTGACCAACTGGTAAGTTTTGTTAAAAGCACCAAATATTATAATAAACCCGATGATCCTAAAAAACCTGGAGATACTCGTGAAAAACGTCGACAGAATATTCAAAATAGGCATGCAAAATTAACAAAAGTTGTTCAGGGCTATACACCGATCTCTCCAAAACAGCCTAATATAAATTCTGTAAATTTATTTTTAAGTCAGTGGAACATTAACATAGAACAGGTTAATACCCAAACGAAAGAAAAATTAGCTCAAATATTAGCACATTATGAAGCTCAAAAAGAAGAGATTGATAGACAAAATATAAAAGAAAGAACGTTACAAAATTTTACTGCGGCTTCACAATCATTTCAAGCAATTGAGTTGCTTGGACGTACAGCGGGTAACGAATTTTTGATAAAGGCAGGGCAAGTAGGTATGCAAGTAACAAACATTGCTCTAAATGTTGCATCATTAACTGGTACACTAGGCCTCACTGCTGTAACAGGCTTTGCGGCACTTGGGCCATATGCTGGCATCGCAATTGCTGGTATATCATTATATAATCTTATAAGAACTCCTCGTACAGTAGAGAATAGTTTAATTAAATCGCTACTTTTTATTGAGGACGAAATTAGACAACTTGAAAAAGTAGTCACAGAAAATTTTACTTTAGTTAATGAAAACTTATCGAAAATATATACTCTCACTTATAACGGTATACAGCAAATTTTGCTAAGTGTTAATGAGCTCAAACTCAGTATATTTTTCAATTTAAATGAAATTAAGCAAGAAGTTGATCGATTACAGAAATTATACTATGGATCTGTCCACAATCTATTTTTACAGCCACTTGAGATTGATATTGCTAGATTAGACAATGATTATTTAGGTGCTGATAAAGATAATTTATCTGAAAGAGAAATTGAAGAGGGAATGAAAATATTAAATAATTTAGAAAGTTGGGTAACACATTTAGCTGGAAATGATTTAGTTAATGGTAAGATTTTATGGGATGATAATATACAGCCTTCACATTTCAGATGGCATAATAGAGTTTTAACAGAGTTTAATTCAAATAGTATAACGATCATTGCCTATCTTGTTGCTTTACTAAAAAGCTATGAAATCACTCTCAAAGACGTTAATTTAGACAAGCTAATGAATGTTGATTTATGGTCATTTTGTATTACAAAATATTATTTGCCTCTACTTAATATGTTAAAGGATCGAGCACCTCGAGACTTCATAGAAAAGAAACTGAAAAATATTCAAACTATAATTGATATCACTGACTCCTTAAAAAATTTAGTTATTATTCTACGCACAGATAAAACTATTCATGAAAAATTTCTGAACCTGTATCTAACTGCCTTGAATGATCTCGAGATCTTTATTAATAAAAGTTTTAGAGAATTAGATCGTACCCTTTTTGGTAAGTCAGTTGTTAGTATTTTAGATATAAGATCGGTTCTATCTGAGGATAAAAAAATAATACTTGATGGTCACTTAACAGCGCTGTCCTTTTATTATAATTGTGTTTGCCTATATGCTAATTTAGGTGGGCTCAATGAATATGTTACCAAAATGGTGAGTATGAATAAAAGTGTCAATGAGCAATTAAAACAGCCCGTTACTTTGTGGAAGTGTATTGAAGTCAAGATTGGTGCTGATAATGAGCAAATAAATTGCTCAAGTAGCCATTATCTCCTTTCAACTGGTACGTTAGTATATATTACTTATGCGCCGCGATTAAAAAATGCTATTATTCATTTACTGGATCTTAACTCTGGCGAACAAAAATTGTCTGTTAATATAAAATCATCGCCATACGGGAAAATCTTGGAGCAAGATGACTTATTGGTAGTATGTGATTTTTATAGTCCCATTTTAGTATATAACAAAAGAACATTGGATCTTATAAAAGAAATACCTCATGATGATGCAAATGATAGCGTTTCATCTTGTGTAATATTTAGAAATTTTCTATTAACATACATTGAATGTCGCAATAGATATGGAGAAACAACTCATAAATTGAAAATTTACGACATAAATTCAGGCAAGGTACTAAAATCAACTGATACTCTCATCTACAATCAAGTAATAAAAATATCCGATGATGAAAGTATATTTTTATCAGCTAGAAATAATTATGATTGTAAATTTATCATCAATAGATTTAATCCTGCTACTTTGACTGTTGAACAAATTAAAACAATAGAAATAGATACAAAGGGATCTTATCAGATAGGTGGTATACATGGGAAAAATATAATTTTTTATGGATTTGAGCCAAACGATTCTAAAAATCAATCTTACTCAATGGTTGTTTATAATATAGATAAAGGAGAAGTTACGCATCGGCTTCCTTATAATCAGTATCGAGATTGTCGATTTGTTTCAGTGGTAGATATTCATTATGTTATATTTGCTAGTGGCAGTATTACATATAAGTGGAATTTAGATACTAATGATGTAGTAAAAATATACACTATGCCTAAATATCCTGGTGATCGCGACAATTTCCTAACAATTGGCTCAGTTTATACTAATCAATTATCATATAATGATAATATTTGTGGTGTTATAAGAAGTGGTCGATATTATGATTATGTTTATATTGATAATATCTCCAGATTTTTCATACTTTTCAATTTAGATCGACCGCTTAACTTTGGGTTAGATTCGGAATCGGCTCAGTGTTCAAAAATATTAAACCAAGAAGTGCTCGATCGCTCTAATCAACCATTGAAAGATTGCTTAATCAACAATCCTAAGAGCTTATTAGAGCTACGAGTTAATCATGTTAGATCACTTCTCGAGTTGCATCTGCATTTAAATGCAAACTTGCAAAAGTCAAGTTTATTCATGCCATTTACTGGTCCAGAAGCTATTTCTAGCAGAAGTTTTTTTAGTGGGCCTAATTTTTCTCAACTTAAAGAATATTTATTAATAATCGAATCACAAAAAAAAATACTTTGTATGGATCGTAATGAGACAGAAATTCATATTGTTATTGAAGATGCTATTCTGCTCGAAGAAGACATTCTGAAAAAAAATACACATCAGAATAGACAAATACTTGAAAAAATTTATCTTTATTTACAGAATATATTTCAAGATTTCGAAATTGCATATTTTTTCGTTGACAATCAACTTAAACTTAAATTTTTTAAGGAAGAATATGTCAGTGTAATAGAAAAGAAATTGCGTACAAACGGGTGTTGGCGTGACCATGTTCTATCTTCAAAAACCAACATGGATTATGCGGAAATTGAAATCAAGTCGACCTCAAAATAGAGCGTCATTTAGGATTCTTAGCGAATTGTATCCAAAGGGTTAATCGATACGCGCATTAAAGTCTGTTCACAATCTTGTATAGGATTTATTTAGGGCTCAATTTTCAGTAGACAAATCGCTGGATATTATGCTTCATCTGGTATTAAGTGGCTATTAACCGGGATTTTGGGTAAGCTTCAGGAAGTATGAGGAAATATTAACATTGAGTTGAACTGCTTTTATGAACTTACTTCTACCTA
>CAYUMZ010000160.1:0-4732 GCA_964446105.1 uncultured Gammaproteobacteria bacterium
TGAGTTAATCCCATTTGTAGAGCGAGTGATAATTCAGGTGATGAATGACGTCCGTCACGTCCTACAGCCATGAAATTTTCACCGCGAGATTTTGCTTCAGCACCAATAGCTAAACCAATGGTATATACAATATCAGGCGTTAGATTTTCATTCACTATTCCCCGAATATCATACGCTCTGAATATTGTTTCAGGAATATTTTTGATAATTTGATATTGTTTCACTTTATCGTTTACCTGTAGATCCAAATCCGCCCTCTCCTCTCTCACTATTTGAAAATTCATTGACTATATCAAATGTAATTCGACTAACTGGCATCACCACTAATTGCGCAATACGTTCTGCTGGTTGTATTGTGTAAGATCTATCACTGCGATTCCAGCATGAAAGCATTAATGGTCCTTGATAATCCGAATCAATTAATCCCACTAAATTACCTAACACTACACCGTGCTTATGACCCAATCCCGAGCGCGGTAAAATTGTTGCTGCATAGCCAGGATCATTAATATGGATGGCTAAACCCGTGGGAATTAATTTCACTTCGCCCGGCGCAATTTCCAAAGGTTCATCAAGGCAAGCCCTCAAATCTAATCCTGCTGAACCTGCTGTTGCATATTCTGGCAAAGGAAATTCTTGAGTACCAATACGTTCATCGAGAATTTTCAATTGAATAGTCTTTTGCATAATTTTTCCTCACAATTATAAGGGTCAAGTCTCAACTTGCTGATATTATGCATGGCTGTGGGGGATGGGGTCAAATCGGAAAGGGAAAGGGGTCAGATCTTTGCTTGGCTCCTTTCCTTCTACGGTATTGACCCGCACATCAAGGCAACGGATCATCCCGTTCTATCAATCAGGAAAAACCCATGAAAATATCCGACATCCCTCTTAACGAACGACCTCGCGAACGGCTCATAGCGTACGGCGCTGAAGCACTCACTGATGCAGAATTACTCGCCATTTTTTTACGTACCGGACGGAGGGGAATTTCATCGATTGCATTAGCCCATGAACTGCTCGATAAATTTGATGGTCTAAACAACTTACTCAATGCTGACTTTCGAACCTTAAGTAAAACATCCGGCCTCGGTAGCGCAAAATTTTGTCAGCTACGCGCAGGACTCGAACTCAGTGTTCGGTATTTACACGAGCCCTTGCAACGTGGGCCTACACTTTCAACAACGCTTGCCACTAAACAATTTTTAATCAGAAAAATGCGTCATCTCAAAAATGAAACCTTTGCTGTTTTATTTCTAGATAGCCACAACCGTTTAATAGCTTATGAAGAATTGTTTCATGGAACTGTTAATTCAGCGACTATTCATCTTCGAATTATAATCGAAAGGGCACTTGCACATCCAACAGTAGGACTTATTTTTGCCCATAATCATCCTTCAGGAGATCCGCTTCCTAGTCAGGCAGATAAAAATCTAACACAAGAATTTATCCAAACACTGACACCCTTAGAATTATCTGTCAAAGATCATATTATTATTGGACATTCTACGGCATTTTCTTTTGCCGAAGCAGGCCTCATGACCTTCTAGGCTGGATATTTCACAAACAAAAAAAGGGCACCATCAACTAGTGCCCTTCTTAAAAAGATTAAATAAAATTATTTAATTTTATCTTCTTTGTATTCGACGTGCTTACGTACTACTGGATCAAATTTCTTGATCACGATTTTTTCAGGCTTAGTGCGCTTGTTTTTCGTCGTGGTGTAATAATGACCAGTTCCTGCAGTAGAAACTAATTTAATTTTTTCTCGATTAGCTGCCATTCTCTATTCCTCTTAAATAACTAACAACTCTCAAGATCTTTGAGAACCGCTTCGATCCCTTTTTTGTCGATAGTACGTATTGCTTTCGTAGATACACGTAAAGTGATCCATTTTTTCAAACTATCAACCCAAAAACGTCGTGTTTGTAAATTCGGTAAAAAACGTCTTTTCGTTTTTCGATTTGAGTGCGAGACATTATGCCCAGTCATGGGTCTCTTGCCTGTCACCTTACATACTTTTGCCATTACTTATCTCCAACACAAAGAACTGCGATTTATAGCAGACTTAAACTGCGCAATCAAGCTCTAGTTAACCGAAATCCTATCAGAGGGAAGGGGTCAAGTCTTGCCCCCTTCCTCTTCCTCACTTCACCCTGACACGTTGCTGCTGCAATGTGTAAGTCTTGAGTAGCGCAACAAAATCTTTCAAAGCCTGAATTCCAGTCGCTTCAGCTTCATGACACCATTTTTGCAAGCGTTCTAGCATTTCCACCTGATTCGCTGTGGTTCGGTGCCAAATTTCCTGAAGCTCCTTACGCAAATCGTAAATCGTTTGTAATGTGTGGCCTTGAGCCAAAATTTCCTGTAATTGAGCCTGTTCCACTGGATTAATCTGCGCATCATCTTTATTCAACAATCGTCTCGCGCCGCGCAATAGCCCCTGTTGAGGTTTAGAGGCCCGTTGTTTGAGTTCACGTAATACGGGTCTGAACACTCGTCGCCAGTACTGATCAAGCACTTGAAAACGATTTCCTAATAATGCACCCAATGTTTCACTATCAACTTCATTCTTTTTAGGATCAGTAATAATCTTGGGTATAGATCGATGAACTTTTGCTAACCCTAATAATTCAAATAAACGAATATAGAACCAACCAATATCAAATTCCCACCACTTAACAGACAGTTTAGCAGAAGTACCAAAAGCATGATGGTTGTTGTGAAGCTCTTCGCCACCAGCAATTATCCCCCAAGGAACAATATTCGTCGAAGCATCAGGACTCCCAAAATTTCGATAGCCCCACCAATGCCCGATGCCATTGATAACTCCAGCTGCCCAGAATGGAATCCAAAGCATTTGAACAACCCACATAATCAGCGCTGGCCAACCAAATATCATCAGCTCTAGAATTAGTAGAGAAACGACGCCGGTGAGCGGATGTGGAGCATAAAGTTTCCTTTCGAGCCAATCATCAGGAGTACCACGACCGAATCGATCGAGTGTTTCTTGCACTTTGCTTTCTTTACGATACAAAAAGACACCGCCAAAAAATACTTTTGCTAACCCCATAACAACAGGACTGTGCGGATCGTCTTCTGTTTCAACGAAGGTGTGATGTTTACGGTGTATCGCTACCCACGCCCGAGTGCTCATACTGGTTGACAACCACAGCCACATTCTAAAAAAGTGCGATATTGCGGGATGCAAATCGAGAGCCCGATGCGCCTGGCACCGATGTAAATAGATCGTTACACCTAATACTGTAAGATGCGTCAAAATAAGTGTAACAACGACGTTGCCCCAAAATGATAGCGAAACTAAGCTGTGAAACATGAGCCACCTCCTGTTAAATGACGAATGGCATTGTATCGTGTTGTTGATGAAGATGCCAGCACCTGGATAGTCAGATAACTCAAGATGATTTGACTTCAGTTAAGCGTTGATACTTATCCATCAACTGCTCTCGAGTTTCTTGAACATCGGGATTAACGGGGATGCAATCGACAGGACACACTTGCTGGCACTGAGGCTCATCGAAATGACCGACACATTCAGTGCACTTGTTGGGATCAATTTCATAGATCTCTGCACCTTGATAAATGGCGTCATTAGGACATTCAGGCTCACATACATCGCAATTGATGCACTCATTAGTGATCATTAATGCCATAGTCCACCTCCGATCACGACCCGCCCAACACTTTTATCACTGATTTCGGAACAAATGCCGACAAATCGCCACCATTCTTTGCAATTTCGCGCACTAACTGAGAAGAAATAAAGGCAAATTTCGGATCAGTAGGTATTAAAACAGTTTCAATATCAGGGCTCATGGTCCGATTCATCGTGGCCATTTGCAGTTCATAATCAACATCAGATGCACAACGAAAACCTCGCAGCAGGATACTAGCCCCTTGCTGCTTGGCAAAATCTACCGCCAAGCCCGAAAATGTCACGACCTTTACATTATCAAGGTTTTTCACTGTTTCTCGTACAAGATCCAATCTCTGCGTTTCGGTTAGTAAGGGCTGCTTTAACTCATTAACGCCAATTCCAACGATAACTAGCCCAAAATGATTTGATGCGCGCGTAATAATGTCCACGTGCCCCAACGTAATGGGATCAAATGTTCCTGTATAGACAACAGTAGAATTCATCATGCAATCTCGTCTTTTAATGGAAATAGTTCATCAGCAAAATCGCTCATCAATGAAGCCAATTTAGTGCCATCAGGCAATACGAGCGCAGGAGCAATTTCTAATAATGGCTGCACTACAAAGATCCGTTGTTTCAAACCCGGATGCGGCACTTGTAGACGCTCAGTTGATATAACTTCATGACCATATAATAGCACATCCAGATCTAATGTTCGCGGACCCCAATGAATGATACGCTTTCGATGATGGTTCTGTTCAATTTGTTGTAATTCATTTAAGAGTTCTTCGGAGGCTAATGCTGTAGCTAATTGCGCTACCGCATTAATATAATCGGGCTGATCTTGAGGGCCCATTGGGTTTGAAGTATACAATTTAGAACGAGCTATTAATCGAGTATTCCGAATTTCTGCCAACTCCTCAAATGCATCGAGCACTTGTTTAACAGGATTCGATAAATTACTACCTAATGCAATGTATGAAATTATTTCTGACATAGAATCTCTCCAAATAGGAAGGGGTCAAATCTTGACAAATAGACAAATGTACATTTGTCTATTTGTCAAGATTTGAC